>JAVRPG010000027.1:0-6927 GCA_032162325.1 Mycobacterium sp.
CTTACGGAAGAAGAAGTCCTGCGCCTGGATCGCGGTCGTGCCTTCATACAGTGAGTCGATCTTCGCGTCGCGGATGTACTGCTCGATCGGGTAGTCCTGAAGGAAGCCGGAACCACCGAAAGTTTGCAGCGATTCCGTCAGGCACTGGTAGGCACGTTCGGAGCCCGCACCCTTCACGATGGGCAGCAGCAGATCGTTGACCCGGTGCGCCATTTCGGCGTCGGCGCCGGACACGATGTCGGCGACGGCGACGTCCTGATGAGCGGCCGTGTACAGGTAGAGCGCCCGCAGCCCCTCGGCGTATGCCTTCTGCGTGAGGAGGGCACGGCGCACGTCGGGATGATGGACGATGCTGACGCGCGGCGCCCCCTTATCGGTCATCTGCGTCAGGTCGGCGCCCTGCACGCGGGTCCTCGCGTAGTCCAACGCATTCAGATAGCCGGTCGACAATGTCGCAATCGCCTTGGTACCCACCATCATCCGCGCGTACTCGATGACCTTGAACATCTGGGCGATCCCGTTGTGGGTGTCACCGACCAGCCAGCCGACGGCCTGGCGACCATGTTGACCGAACGTGAGTTCGCATGTGGGAGAAGCCTTCAGGCCCATCTTGTGCTCGAGACCGGTGACATAAACCCCGTTGCGCTCACCGAGTTCCCCGGTCTCGGGATCGAACAGGAACTTCGGCACCACGAACAGGCTGAGTCCCTTGGTGCCCAGCCCTGCGCCCTCTGGCCGAGCCAGGACCAGGTGCAGGATGTTCTCGTACAGATCGTCGATGTCGCCGTTGGTGATGAACCGCTTGACGCCGTCGAGGTGCCAGGTGCCGTCGGGCTGCTGGATCGCCTTGGTGCGGCCTGCGCCGACGTCGGACCCTGCGTCGGGTTCGGTGAGCACCATGGTGGCGGCCCAATTCCGCTCCGTCATCAGTGACGCCCAGTACCGTTGTTGTTCGTTGCCGATGCCGTACAGGATGTCGGCCATGATCGGGCCTGCCAGGGACATGAACGCGGCGGGCTGGGCGCCCAGCGCCAGCTCGTTGATCGCCCATGCCAGCATTTGGGGTGCCGGCACACCGCCGACGTCCTCGTCCAGCCCGATGCGGAACCACTCGCCCTGCTGCCATGCCCGCGCCGACGACTTGAAGGACTCGGGCAAGCTCACCGCGTGCGTCTCGGGGTCGAACGTCGGCGGGTTGCGGTCGGCGTCGGCGAACGATTCCGCCACCGGGCCCTCGGCCTGACGCGCCGCCTCGTCGAGCATCTGCCGCACGGACTCGCTGTCGAGATCACCGAACTCACCGGTGGCCAGTGCCTTCTCCAGGTCCAACACCTCGAACAGGTTGAACTCCAGATCACGCACGTTGCTCTTGTAGTGACCCATCACCAGCGCCTTTCGTTACCTCACCGTGGGACTGTGGCCGACCGACGCCCGGGGCCTGGTGGGCCTCGGTTGGTTCTGCGCGAAACCGGTGCACGTTCCGAGGTGTCCGGCGACGCACGGAACACCGTTCATCGTCGGTACGGGACCACCGGAAACCACCGTCGGCGCACCGTTGTAACCGTTCTGGTCCAGCGGTTCGGCGCCGGCGGTCGGAGCCGCGATGAGCGCCGCAGCGCACAAACCAACCAACAGTGACCAGCACAGATGCGAGTGCTCGGCCACGGCGGACCCGCTTTCCTCGGTCTTGTCAGCCTACGGGCCCAAAGTGCCGCCGAGCTGGGATCCCGCGATTATGCTCGCAACCATAATCGGTTCGATCGCGCCGAATCGTCGATACCGGCCACCATGCGCGTTCACCTGCTATTTACCTGGGATCACGTGTGACGCGGAATACATCTATTGCGCATGTGTGTTCTCCATTTTATGCTTTTCGTCATAGACAGGGAGACGCACGATGTGGATCGTTGAGATCAACTTCGCCGGCCGCCAGTTCACGCACTATGTGGATACTCGCCGCCGACCGATCTTCCACCTCAGCCCGCGCGTTTTCAGCTGGCGCCCGTCGCAGCTGCGCGATCCGCGCGCGGCCTGATCGCCTGCTGGAGGTTTGTTCTGTCCACCGCGACCAAGACCCCGACCAAACGCGGCTCGACGCGTACCAACATGTTGGTCAGCGCCGCCGAGGTGCTGCGTGAGCGTGGCGCCGCCGGCGTCACGATCGACGAGGTACTCGCCCGCAGCGGTGCGCCACGCGGCTCCGTGTACTACCACTTCCCTGAGGGCCGCAATCAGATCCTGACCGAGGCGCTGCAGTACGCAGGCGAAGCCCTCACCGAAGTCATCGACGAGGCCGCCGCCAACGGCGGGATGTATCTCGTCCGGCAGTTCGTCGAGTTCTGGGTAGGCCTGCTTGTCGAGAGCGACTTCACCGCCGGCTGCCCCGTGGTGGCCGCGGCGATCGGCTCGGCCGATGACGAACCGCAGCTGACGACCGTCGCAGGCCGCATCTTCCGCCGCTGGTGCGATGCGCTCACCCGCGCCTTCGTCAGTGACGGCTTCGACGAGCCGTGCGCTGCGTCGCTGGCGATCATGTGCATCGCGTCGCTCGAGGGCGCGGTGGTGCTGTGCCGGTCCACCCGCAGCGTCGACCCGTTGCGCGACGTGGCCGAGCAGGTCGAATTCCTGATCAAGTCAAGGGAATTCGTCCGCCGCCATGGGCTTCCATCGCCGGCTGAGCCGGCAACCAGACAACAGCACCACTAGGCCTTACGCCAACGGGCGCAGACGAAGTCGCCGTTGACGCCGGACTCGACCAGCGCCCACTCCGATCGAACCGGCAGCACCCGTGAACCGCCGCCCAGCGAACACGGTGCGTAGGTGACGATCATTTCGTCGACCAGCCCGGCCGTGACGAACTGCGCGGCCGCGTCGCCGCCCCCGATCACCCAGACGTCCTTACCGGCCCCCGCCGACACCAGCTTCGGATGCAGCTCGGCGACATCACCGTCGAACGTCTGCACCGGATGCCCGGCGGCGATGATCTGCGGACGACCCGTCAACACCCACGACGGCTGCTCGTAGAGCCAGTCACCGGGATGGTTGTTCACCACCCATTCGTAGGTCGCGGAGCCCATCACCAGTGCGCCAACGGATTTGATGAATGCCTGGTATCCGAAGGCGCCGTCGGCGTCGATGGCGCGGGACGTCAGCCAGTCCAGGCTCTCGGCCTCATCGACGATGTAGCCGTCCAGGCTGGACGCGGTGAAGTAGACAGTCGCCATCTCAATTTCCTCTCATCCAGTCGAGCGGGTCACCGCGGCCGGTGCGGACACCGTGCCGGGCCAGCATCATGCGCGCGAGTTCGCGCCGGTGCGCCGAGTAGGTCAGTACGTGCGCGACGATGCCGTACAGCTGAAACGACTCTGGTGGGTCACACAAGGCGTCGATGACGGTGTCGCCCAGCCGGCCCTCAGCGGCGTACTCGGACACCATTGCGGCCCAGCGATTTCCGAGATCTTCGTGGTGGGCGGCCAGCCGTTGCGCTGTCGTCGACACGGGCTGCGTGGCCTCTCGGCTTGGGAAGTCGCGGCCCTCGATGGTGGCAAGCCACACTTCCTTCGTCCAAACGATGGCGCCGAGCACCGCGCCGACGCTGGGCTCAGGGCCGTCCCAGTCGAGAACCACCTGTCCGGGTGAGATCTCCTCTGTCCATTGGTCTTTGGACAGCTGCGTGGCCTGGTTGATCAAGTAGGCGGTGTCGGCGACGTCGTGGGCAACCATCAGTTGGGAAATGTCCGGCTCCTTGGTGTCGCCGTCGCTGTCCAGCCACAGCAATCCAGGCGGGTGGAAGTGCAGGCCGTTCGGCGCGGGCAGCCGGAACTGGATGTCTGCGGCGCGCGACGGCGGAACGCCGAACGTGCGACGAAACGCCCGCGAGAACACCTCCGCCGAGGACCAGCCCTCGTCGGCGGCCACAGCGGATACGGATTCGCCGCGGTGCAGACGCCAGGCCGCGCGCTCCAGCATGATGCGTCGACGAAGCGCTGCCGGGGACTCGCCGGTCAGCCGGCGCACTTCCCTGGAGAAGTGGAATTCCGACGCGTAGCTGCTGCGCGCCATGTCGCCGACTTCGGTGTTGTCGGCGTCGACGACCGCGTCGAGCAGTTCGCGCAGTCGGTCACGGCGTGCTGAATCGCTCACGTTCACCGAGTATGGTCGGCCGACCGCAGGATGGACATGACAATTCCTGCTGCGGTGTCGGCTCACTACTCTCGAGGCCAGTGAGCGAATTCGAAGCACTATGCGCCAACGACGGGGCACTGGCGGACCTGCGTGCGTCGATCCGACAGTTCCTGGCCTCCGATCGCGCCGAGTTCGGCTGGCGGCCTGCCGTCGACTCCTGGCTGGCGAGATGGGACCCGGACTTTTCCGCCCGACTGGCCGACGCCGGGTTCGTGGGGCTGACCGTCCCTGCCGAATACGGCGGCCACGGGCTGGGTTACCTGCACCGGTACGTGGTCACCGAGGAACTGCTGGCGCAGGGCGCCCCGGTCGCCGCGCACTGGATCGCCGACCGGCAGGTCGCGCCCGCGCTGCTGACGTATGGCACCGAAGAACAGCGGCGCCGGCTGTTGCCGCGGATCGCCGCGGGACGCCTGTACTCCGCGATCGGGATGAGCGAGCACGGCGCGGGGTCGGACCTCGCAGCCGCGCAGGCCCGGGCCACCCGAGCCGACAATGGCTGGTTGCTCAACGGGTCGAAGGTCTGGACGAGCGGTGCGCACGTCGCGCAACAGATCGTCGTGCTGGCCCGAACCAGCCCACTGGACCCGCAGCACCGGCACTCCGGCTTTTCCCAGTTCATCGTGCAGACCTCCGCGCCGGGCATCACGATCAGCCCGATCGTGTTGATGAACGGCGAACACCATTTCAACGAGGTCATCTTCGAAGACGTGTTCGTCCCCGACACCGACGTGCTGGGGCAGGTCGGCGACGGCTGGCATCAGGTCACCGCCGAATTGGGTTTCGAGCGAAGCGGTCCCGAGCGGATCCTGTCCACCGCCACGCTGATCTTCAGCGTGATCCGCGCGCTGGGTGACGTCGATGACGCGACCGCGGCAGACGTGGGTGACCTTGTGGCCCGGATGATTTCATTGCGACAGCTGTCGATCTCGGTGGCGCGCACGCTGGCCGGCGGCGGTGACGCGGCCAACCGGGCGGCACTCGTCAAGGATCTCGGCACGCGCTTCGAGCAGGACTCCGTCGAGTTGGTTGCCGACCTGTTGGACTACGTCGAGGATGCCGAGCCGCTGCGCGCGTTGCTGTCCGCCGCGCGCGTGCACTCCCCTCTGTTCACGCTGCGTGGCGGGACGAACGAGGTGCTGCGTGGATTGGTAGCTAGAGACATGGGCGCGCGATGAGCGCTTGCGCGAAGAGCCGACACCGATGAACGAATTGGCGCAACTGGTCGACGATCTCGGCCGCCGGGCGTTCGACGCCCGCGTGGGACATCGCTTTCCCGAATCATTCGACGAAGCACTGTGGCGGAATCTGGAGGACACCGGACTCGCCCGGTTGACCAGCAGCCAGGACGCAGGCCCGGCGGAGGCAGCGATCGTGCTGTCCGGTTTGGCCAGACATGCCGGCGCGGTTCCGATCGCCGAGACCGATCTGCTCGCGGCGTGGCTCGCGGGCAAGGCTGGCTTACCGGTGCCCGATAGCGGGCCGTTGACAGTCGCGATCGCCGACGGCGACGAGGATGGCGGCCGGATCACCGGGACCGTCCGCGAGGTGCCATGGCCGTTGGGCACAGTGGTTTTGGCGGCGCGGACGGCCGATGCGCTGCATGTCGCTTTGGTCGAGGGTGCGCAGATCTCCGACGGCCACAATCTGGCCGGCGAGCCGCGCGGGTCCTTCACGTTCGATCTGGCGGTCGGCGATACGCGCACGGTCGACGTCGGCGTGGCCGACGAGCTGACCCGTCGCGGCGCGTGGGCACGCTGCAACCAAATCGTCGGGGCGTTCGATGCGGCGTGCGACCTCACGGTGGCGCACACCGGCGAGCGGATGCAGTTCGGGCGTCCCCTCAACAAGTTTCAGGCCGTGCAGCATTCGCTGGCCGTAATGGCCGGAGAGATCGAACGTGCTCGCGCTGCAACTGCTTTGGCCATCGCCGCGGCGACCGACTACGGATTTGACCACCCTGCGACCGATTACGCCGTGACGGCGGCGAAGGTGACAGTCGGCCGGGCCGTCGGTCCGGTGACCACCATCGCGCACCAGTTGCACGGGGCGATCGGCGTGACCATTGAGCACCGGCTGTGGCTGGCCACCATGCGGGCACGCAGCTGGGTCGACGAGTTCGGCACCACAACGCGGTACGCGCGGCGGCTGGGCCGGATGGCGCTGGCCGCCGACGATCCGTGGGACGTAGTCGTCAGCTATCCATCACCTCGTTGACGCGCGCCTCGACATCGGCACGGTCACCGAGGTCGGCCACGTCGATGCCGAAGCGGTCGGTCAGCATGTCGAGTACGTCTGCGGCTGAGTCGAAGCGGATTCTCTCGGTGTTCCCGGCGCGGTGGATGGCGAGGTTCCGCCCCCGCATGTTCCACCTGGCGTCGTCGGTAACCAGTGCAACCGTCAGGCCTGTGACGAAGTGCGAGTTGGGATGCGTTGACACATACCAACTTCCGACTTCGAGATCGATCCTCGGTCGCGGGTCTGTGGTAAACGTCTACAGCGGTTGCCACTTTCCGCTGATCTCTGCCTCCAACTGGACGCCGTCACCGCGCTCTTGGATTCGGTATGGCTCGTGGCGAGTCTCCTGCACAGGGCCGGGCTGGAGCCGAATCGGCGATGTCAGCGTCTGCCCGCCGAATCCGACATCGACAAGGAGAGGCCCGTCGACACCCGGCACCGTCACGGACAGCACCTGGTGCGTCTGGGCGGGAAGCGGGCCGTCGGGATTCATCCAGACCACTC
>JAVRPG010000028.1:0-6336 GCA_032162325.1 Mycobacterium sp.
CTTCCACACCACGGTGTTGCCCATCAACGCGGGCGCGCTCGGGAGGTTGCCCGCGATGGCCGTGAAGTTGAACGGCGTGATCGCGTAGACGAAACCCTCCAGTGGCCGATAGTCGGTGCGGTTCCACACGCCACGGGTGCTGATCGGCTGCTGCGCCAGGATCTGCCGGGCAAACCCGGCGTTGAACCGCCAGAAGTCGATCAGCTCGCACGCCGCGTCGATCTCCGCCTGATAGGCGGACTTGGACTGGCCGAGCATGGTCGCGGCGCACAGCTTCTCGCGCCACGGGCCTGCCAGCAGGTCGGCGGCGCGCAGGAAGACCGCCGCGCGTTCGTCGAACGGGGTGGCCTCCCAGTCGGCCTTCGCGGCCATCGCAGCCTCGATGGCGGCGGTGGCATCGGCGTGAGTGGCGTTGGTGAAGGTCCCCAGCCGCGCGGAGTGACGGTGCGGCTGAACCACGTCGACGCGGTCGCCGTCGCCCATGCGGCGGATACCGCCGATGACGTGCGGCAGGTCGATCGGGTCGGGGGCGACTGTTTGAAGGGCTTTGGTGAGCCGGGTGCGTTCACCCGAACCAGGCGCGTAGTCGTGGACCGGCTCGTTGGCCGGCAAGGGCACGTCGGTGATGGCGTCCATGCAGCAAGAATGCCCGCTTCGCGACACCTAAACCGATGGCCGATCAGACAACACGCCCCGGCATCTATAGTCGAATCGGACAAAGGAGTGCGGCATGGCGGTGCAGACGTCCGGCCTGGGTCTCGGGCAGCTTCTGCTCGCCCTCGATCGCACGATGGTGACGCTGGTCGAGGCTCCTCGTGGCCTGGACATGCCAGTGGGGTCGGTGGCGCTCGTCGACGCCGACGACGTGAGGCTCGGGCTCGCGGTCGGGCCCGGTTCGGCGGATCTGTTCTTCCTGCTCGGCGTGTCCGACGCCGAGGCGGTGCGATGGATCGGGCAGCAGGCCGGGCGCGTCCCCGCGGCCATCTTCGTCAAGGAACCGTCGGCCGCCGCGGTCAAGCGGGCGGTCGCGCTCGGCATCGCGGTCGTGGCCGTCGAACCCCAGGCGCGGTGGGAGCTGCTCTACAAACTGGTCAACCACGCCTTCGAGCACCACGGCGACCGCGGCGACCCGCTCTACGACTCCGGCACCGACCTGTTCGGTCTCGCGCAATCCATCGCCGACCGCACCCGCGGCATGATCAGCATCGAGGACGAGGCGTCCCACGTGCTGGCGTACTCGGCGTCCAGCGACGAGGCCGACGAACTGCGTCGCCTGACGATTCTGGGACGCGCAGGCCCGCCCGAACACCTGGAGTGGATCGGCCAGTGGGGCATCTTCGACGCCTTGCGCTCCAGCGGCGATGTCGTCCGCGTCGCGGAGCGCCCGGAGTTGGGGCTGCGACCGCGCCTCGCGGCCGGCATCCATCTGCCACCGACCGATGCGCGGCGCAGACCGGGGTTCGCCGGAACCATCTGGCTGCAGCAGGGATCGGCGCCGCTGGCCGACGACGTCGAGGACATTCTGCGCGGCGGCGCGGTGCTGGCGGCCCGCATCATGTCGCGGCTGGCGGCCGCGCCGTCGACGCACACCGTGCGAGTGCAGGAGCTGCTCGGTATCGGAGCCGCAGCGGCGGCGACATCGAGCACAGCGGGGGCGTCCGAAATATCTGCGATCGCCCGCGAGCTGGGCATCACGGCCGACGGGCGCGCCGCGCTGATCGGGTTCGTCGGCGTAGAGACTTCCGTACCGGCCGACGTGATTGCGTTGAGCGCCAGCGCGTTTCGGGCCGACGCCCAGATTGCGTCGACGGGCGAGCGGGTGTATGTGCTGCTGCCCAAGACCGGCGGGTCGTCGTCGGTGACGTCGTGGGTGCGTGGTGTGGTCGCGGCGTTGCGACGCGAACTCGGCCTGACGCTGCGCGCGGTGATCGCCACCCCGCTGGCCGGCCTGGCCGGCGCCGCGGCGGCCCGCGCCGAAGTGGACCGGGTGTTCGACAGCGCTGAGCGGCACCCCGGTGCCATCGGACAGGTCAGCTCGCTCGACGAGGCCCGCACCACCGTGCTGCTCGACGAGATCGTCTCGCAGGTGGCCGGGCAGCCTCGGCTGGTCGACCCGCGGGTGCGGCAACTGCGCGAGCAGGACCCGATGCTGGCGGACACACTGCAGGCGTATCTCGACGGGTTCGGTGACATCGCCGCGGTCGCGCAGCGACTGCATGTGCATCCGAACACGGTTCGGTATCGCGTCCGCCGGATCGAAAAGCTGCTGTCGACGTCGCTGGACGACCCCGACGACCGCCTGGTCCTGGCCCTGGGGTTACGGGCGACCGAGCGCTGACCGCTGGGTCGAACGTGAGCTTGTGTTCGAGATTTTCGCGATTCTTCGAGCACAAGCTCACGTTCGCGAGCGTCAGCAGCTGTCAACCGGTCGATGGACACCGAATTCAACCGTCAGGGGGTCGCGCAGCAGGGCGCACAGGCGCAGCATCAAGGCATGACCACTTCAGCACCCGTCCGCGAGACGGAGAACCCGTACCTGAACGGCAATTATGCGCCCGTGCGGGAAGAGATCACCGCACTGGACCTCGAGGTCACCGGCGCGATTCCGGAGTATCTCGACGGCCGCTATCTCCGCATCGGGCCGAACCCCATCGGTGACCCGGATCCGGCCCGCTACCACTGGTTCCTCGGTACAGGGATGGCGCACGGCCTTCGGCTACGCGACGGCAAGGCGCACTGGTACCGCAACCGGTGGGTGCGCTCCGCGGACGTCGCCCGGAAGCTCGGCGAAACGTGGCCCGGCGGCCCGACCAACGGCGGCTTCGACTTCGCCTCGAACACCAACATCATCGGACACGCCGGCAAGACGCTGGCCATCGTCGAGGCCGGCGCACGTCCGTACGAACTGACCGACGAGCTGGAAACCGTTGGACCGTCTGACTTCTGCGGCACGCTGTTCGGCGGTTACACCGCCCATCCCAAGCGTGACCCGGTGAGCGGTGAGCTGCATGCGGTGTCGTACAACCCGATGCGCGGCAATATCGTTCAGTACACGGTGACCGGTGTCAACGGAAAAATACGCCGTACGGTCAACATTCGCCTGCGGGCGCAGACGATGATGCATGATTTCTCTTTAACCGAGAAGTATGTCGTGCTCTACGACCTGCCGGTGGCACTCGACTTCGGCATGAAGCTGAGCAGCAGGCCGGCCAAAGCAGTAACCGCAATGCTGACCCGGTTCGCCGAGCGTCACGCCGCACCGGATTTCGTTCTGCGCGCGGCGATGCGTGGATCCGGTCGCGGAGGTCCGCCGCAGGTCGGCATGCCTTACCGCTGGGCCCCGGAGCGCCAGGCTCGCGTCGGCGTGCTGCCGCGCGAGGGTACGGCGGCCGACATCCGGTGGTTCGATGTCCAACCGTGCTACGTCTTCCACCCTCTCAACGCCTACGACGACGGAGACCGCATCGTACTCGACGTCGTACGTCACTCATCGGTGTTCACCACCGGCCACAGCCTTATCCCCCAGACCCAAACATTGGACCGGTGGACCGTCGACCTCATTGGCGGAAGCGTGCATGAGGAACGGCTGAATGACACTGTGCAGGAGTTCCCGCGCGTCGACGAACGACTGGTCGGGCGGCCCCACCGGTACGGCTACGCGGTCGGGTACGCCCGCGAATCATCGGAGAGCTCCAGGCCGGACGCGATCCTCAAGCATGACCTCGCGGCACGACGCACGCAGGCGATCAGGTTCGGACCCGACCGTGAGCCCGGCGAGTTCGTCTTCGTGCCGTCGACGTCCGACGCTGACGAGGACGACGGCATGGCGATGGGCTTCGTCTACAACCGGTCGACTGACCGCAGCGAACTCGTGCTGCTCGATGCCCAGACGCTGGAAACGGTCGGCACCGTGCATCTTCCGGTACGGGTGCCGCATGGATTTCACGGCAATTGGGTGCCGACCGAGGGATAGCATCGCCGAATGAGCGACGACGCGCTGGAGGAAGGCTGGCCGCGCGGAAGCGAGTGGAACTGGCTGTGGGAGGCCTACGTCGTCGGCCTGTGCGTCGCGGGCATCGTCGCTGTCGTACTGCTGAACCATCGGTACCCCGGTAACGCGCCCGGCGCCGTCGCTGCACTGGCGGCGATAGTGGTGATCGTGCTGGCCTTTGGCCGCCGGGCGACCCGCCTGCCCGAACTCGACTGGCGCACCTTCGCGTTCGTCAGCGTCGTGGTGGGTCTGTGGGTGCTTGCGATATTGGCATCGCCGGTGGCCGTGGCAGCGATACCGGCGATCTATCCGGTGGTGTTCTCGACGTTGCCCCTGCGAGCCGCGCTGGTGGTGACGACCGTGGTTACCGTAATTCCGCTTGCGCTGGTGTTGCTCGGCCAAGGCATACAATCGCCGAATCTGCCTATGGCCGTTGCTATTACCCTGATCGGGTTGGTCATGGCACCGGTCATCGGCACCGTGATCATGACGTCGATGCGACAACGCCGGCAGCTGGCCGCGCTTGTCGCGGAGCTGGCGGCCAGCCGTGCCGAGAGCGCTCGTCTGTCGCGCGAGGCGGGCGTCGCCGCCGAACGGGAACGACTGGCGCGGGAGATCCACGACACGCTGGCGCAGGGATTCACCAGCATCGTGGCGCTAGCGCAAGCGGTCGAGCCGGAACTGGAAACCGACACCGCGGCGGCCAAGCGACATGTCGAGCTGATCCGCACGACTGCCAGAGAGAACCTCGCCGAGGCGCGGGCGATGGTGGCCGAGCTGACTCCGACCGCCCTGCATGAGGGTTCGCTGCCCGCCGCCATCCAACGACAATGCGACAGGCTCTCGGCAGAGAGCGGCATCACGGCCACGATCCGCGTCGACGGAACGCTACCGCCACTGGGCATGGCGACCGACGTGGTGCTGCTGCGCACCGCGCAGGAGGCGTTCGCCAACATTCGCAAGCACTCTCAGGCGAACACGGTGACGGTGGCGCTGTCGCCGGTCGAGTGTGGTGTCCGACTGTCCGTCGCGGACAACGGCATTGGTCTTGCCGACGAGAACACCGAGGGATTCGGGCTGCGCGGCATGCGGGCCCGTGCCGCGCAGGTGGGTGGCACGATGTCGGTGACGCCCACACGCGGTGGTGGGACGACGGTGACGGTTGAGGTCCCAGCATGACTTCGGAGCCGCCTGGCCGGCGACATCAGACCACGGTGCTTCTGGTCGACGACCATCCCGTGGTCCGCGAAGGCTTGCGCGGGATGATCGACGCGGAACGCGACCTCACGGTTGTCGGCGAGGCGGGTTCGGGCGCCGAGGCGATCGCATTGGCCGAATCCCTGCGCCCCGACGTGATTCTCATGGATCTGCGGATGCCCGACGTCGACGGAGTGACGGCGACCGAGCGGATCCTCGCGGCGCTGCCGCGCACGCGGATTGTCGTCGTCACCACGTATGAGTCCGACACCGACATCCTGCGCGCGGTGGAAGCGGGCGCGGCGGGGTATCTGCTCAAGGACGCCTCGCGTGCCGAGTTGGCGGATGCTGTGCGTGATGCTGCATGCGGTAAGACGGTGCTGGCGCCGACGGTCGCGGACCGCCTGGTTCACTTTGTGCGCCAACCGACATCGGTGGCGCTGTCGGCACGTGAGGTCGAGGTGCTCAGTCAGGTCGCCAAGGGCAGCACGAACGCGGAGATCGGCCGCCTGCTGCACATCAGCGAGGCGACGGTGAAAACCCATCTTCTGCGGACGTTTAACAAACTGGGCGTGTCGGATCGCACCGCAGCGGTGACGACCGCGATGTCGCTTGGCCTCCTCTGATCCCTCGCGAGAAACGGAGCTAGAGCCTCAACGCGCCTGAAACCAACTCGTCGAAACGCTCAATCGCCTCGTCGCCCTCGGTGTCGATGCCGCGAAGCGATCCCCGATCTGCCAGATACCGCTGCGCGTAGAGCCGAGCGACGAGGGCCTTGCGGTCAGTCCGCCGTTCCGCCCGTTCCCAGGCGGCCTGTTCAGTCAGCAGCGCACCGGCGTACACCTCGCCCATGAACTGGGCCAGCGGGAACAGCCGCGCTTCGGCCACCGCCCCGTCCAATTTTGTCCAGGCAGTGATTGCGGCGTCGAGATCCCCGACGCGGCGCGACACCAGGCTTGTGGTCTCGTCGTCGTCCGAGACCGACACCGCGTCGTGTAGGCGCGCCAAGAGCGGCTCGTGCGCCTGGGCGCGCTCAATCCCCCGACGCACGTCGAGACAGAGGATGTTGTCGGGACCCTCCCAGATCGTGTTCACCTGGGCGTCGCGCAGCAGCCGGGCCACCGGCCAGGTCTCGATATAGCCGTTGC
>JAVRPG010000029.1:0-3561 GCA_032162325.1 Mycobacterium sp.
TCGGATTTGCCACCATGATCGCGAGTGGACTGGCCGCAGCCGTGCTCGGTTTCGCGGGTCCCGCGCAGGCAGACTCCATCCACCACGACTGGGTCCATGACATCCAACAGCAGGTGAACGTGCCGCAGGTCGACACCAGCGTCCACCAGAGCCGCTGACGAACGAATCTAAACAAGAGGGGCACCCGGTAGCGGGTGCCCCTCTTGCTGTGGCGACATACTTCGTCAGCCGGTGCGTCGAGAGCGGACGAAGCCAACCACCGCGGCGCCGATGAACGGCACGGGGGCGAAGGTGGCGATCAGGGCGCTCTTGGGACCGACGAGAGGCTTGCTGCGCAGCCCGAGAACAAGGTCGGCGCTGTCGCTTGTCAGACCGACCGCGGCCCACCGTTGGAACTCCTTGTCGTCGCCACGAGCCCAGGCCGCCAACCCGCCCGACCCAAGGACCACGTCACGGATCCCGATCGTCTGCAGAAGCAGCGTTTCCGTCCCCGACCCTGGTGAGAAGAAGCGGCCCGGCGCCAGGATCATCGCTGCGCCCACGCCGAAACGAGCCGCCGCTACCAACGCCAGAAGTGAAGACCGAGTTCGGGGTTGGTCGTCCATCACACGTCAACGGTAGCCGCTGGTGGAGCGTGTTAATGTTTGGCCGCCACTGCCGGGTGTCGCCGACGCCCTGGAGAATTCGATCTGAGTGGGGATGAAGCGCAAGCGCATCGTGATCGCGGGCCTCGGTGACAGCGGTGTGCTCACCGCGATCAGGCTAGCCCGCCGCGCTGAGGTGATCGGAATCTCGGCCAAGCCGGCGTTGGTGAGCGGGCAGGAGCTGGGCTGGCGGCTATCCCGCCCGCACGACTGGGCGCGCGCCAATTGGATCCCGTTCGACAGGTTCCGCGGCCTGGACCGGGTGCGCACCGTCCACGGCACCTTGACCGGGCTCGACCTTGCTGCCCGCAGCGTCCTGGTTCGGCATGACGACGGGTCGGTCTCGGCGGACGCGTACGACGCGCTGGTCATCTCGACGGGGGTGACCAACGGATTCTGGCGCCAGCCGGACTTCCAGTCGGCTGCGGAGATAGGCGCCGCACTTCGCGCTGCCCACGGCCGCCTGGCCGAAGCGGGTTCGGTGATCGTCGTCGGCGGCGGCGCCGCGGCCGTCAGCAGTGCAGCCAACCTGGCGAGGACATGGCCGTCAAAGCGAGTCGACCTCTACTTCCCTGGAGAGCGCGCCCTGCTCCAGCACCACCCCCGGGCATGGGAACGTGTCGAGCGGCGCCTCGGCGAAGTCGGGGTGGTGCTCCATCCGGGTCACCGCGCGGTGATTCCGGACGGGTTCGCGTGCGATCAGATCACCAACGAGTCGGTCGAGTGGAGCACCGGTCAGCCGCCGGCGTCGGCCGATGCCGTGCTCTGGGCGATCGGACGGGTGCGGCCCAACACCGACTGGCTGCCTGCGGAGCTGCTCGACGACGACGGCTTCGTCCGTGTGACTCCGGAATTACGTGTTCCCGGTCACCCGGGCGTATTCGCGGTCGGCGACGTCGCGGCGACGGATCCGCTTCGGACGTCCGCCCGCAATAGAGCCGACGGCCTGCTGGCCCACAATGTCCGAGCCGACTTCGAAGGACGACCGCTGCGCAGCTACCGGCCGCCGAAGCGGCGCTGGGGCTCGGTGCTCGGTCCACAGCGGGACGGCCTTGAGGTGTTCGCGCCGAACGGCCGCGCCTTCCGGTTCCCGGCGTGGTCGTTCGATCGGGTGCTGATGCCGTTGATCGTTCGGTGGGGCATCTATCGCGGGGTTCGGGAGAATCGCCCGCTGACGTAGGCCTAGTGCTCGCGTAATGCGGTGAGCGCCTTGCGTTCAGCACTGTGCGCGGCTACCGTCAGCGCCTCGTGTTCGGAGACTGGGTCGGCGGTCAGGAAGCTGCCGGTGCCCGTGATGCCTGAGCCCCCCGATGTGATCCCGTGCGACTCGAACCCCGACTTTGAGTGCGTTCGACGAGACTCACAGACCACAACTGGCGAAGTGGCGACACCGCCCGATGCGGGGTCTGCGGCGACGGACCAACCCCCGTTGTGCCCGGAGGGGTACGTCCCACGGCGTCGCCGCCGGCGGTATTCGCTGGAGGGGAAGCGAATACGCCCCGACCAGTGACGTGCGTACGCGAAGCCTCATTCGTGGCGGACGCGGGGGATCTCTGCCGAGATGCGGTCCAGTAGCGCGGGGTAGCGCTTTCCTTCACGGTGCCTGCCCGGTTTGCCGCTGCTGATGAGGCCCGCAGAGAGCGCCCGCTCGGGGTCGGCCCAGACCGCGATGTTCACCAACCCGGTGTGGCCGAATGCGGCCGGGGCATTGCGCCCGAACGGCCCGAACCGGGTGGACCCCAGGATGTATCCGGTGCCCCAGCGCTGCGGCACCAGCCCTGTCACGATGTCGGGCCGCAGCCGTCGGCACTCCCTCGTCGCCGCGTGCAGGGTCTCCGGCCGCATGACGCGTACGCCGTCGAGTTCGCCGCCGCGGCACAGGATCTCGGCGAAGCGGGACAACTCGTCGGCCGTCGAAACGGTGTTGGACGATGGCACCACACCCGTGAGGAACTGCGGCGTGTTCGAGTACGGGATGATCTGGTGCATCGTGCCGCCGACCGCCGTGCGGAATGCCGCCGCGATCGGTGCGGGCAACGGCTTGCCCGTCGGGTGACTCGGCGCCACCAGCGCGACATCCTCCTCCGCGACGCCGTAGTTCGTCCACCGGAAGCCGAGCGGGTCGAGGATCTCGGCGGCGAGAACGTCGCGAATGTTCTTGCCGGTGGCGGCAGAAACGATCTCGCGCACCAGCGGGCCCCATGTCAGCGCGTGGTAGATGTGCACCAATCCCGGCCGATAGATCGGTTTCAAGTTGCCGAGCATCTCGCGCGCGTACTCGCTGTCGTCCATTCGCTTGAGGTCCGGCCGCGGCCCGGTGGCGAACGGCACGCCCGCGCTGTGCGTCATCACATGGCGGATCGTGGTGCGGTCTTTGCCGTGGCTGGTGTAGCCGGGCAGGTAGTCACAGACCCGGTCGTCGAGGGAGAAGACGCCGCGCTCGACGAGCATGTGCACGACGGTCGTGGTGATCGCCTTGGAAGCGGAGTACACACAGAACGGGGTTTCGGTTGTGACAGCGATCTTTTCGGCATCGGGCGGGTCATCGGGCCCGTTGCCCCAGCCGTGCCCGATCGCCCTGTTGACCACGACCCTGCCGTTGTGCCGCAGGCACAGCTGGATCGCCGGATGCATGCCGGCCGCATACCAGTGCCGCGCGGCCTCCCAGATGCGCTCGACGGCCGCCGAATCGATCGCGGTGTGGTCTTCTTCGCCGACGGCTGTGACAGCATCGAGGTCGGTGGGGACGCGGATTCTCCCGTCCTCCGTCATGCCTCGACTCCCGCTCGCTCCGGTCCTCGCTCGTTCCTCGCTGCGATCCTCACTCGCGGTCGTCTTCGGGAGCTCATGACTGCTTCCAGGGCAGGCCGAGTGCTTTCCATCCGGTGCCGCCGCGATGCTTGTGCTCGTCGAGGTT
>JAVRPG010000030.1:0-3355 GCA_032162325.1 Mycobacterium sp.
GATCTCGTAGGAGATCTCGCCAAGGAAGACCATCGGCCGGCTGGCAAGGAATTTCGCATACAGGCCGCGGTCGCCCAGCGCCAGCGGTGCGACCATCAGCGTGGCGATCACGGCGTAGAAGGCGACCTTGACCAACGCCTCGCGCAGTTCGGCAGGCGACGTGGTGGGGTCGCCGCCGATCGGCGTTGACACAATGAAAAAGCACGCCACTGCGAGCGGCACGCTGGCCACGGCGTACGCGCGCACGCCCATCGATTGCAGGACAGCGAGCATCATCCCGCCGATGAACCAGGAGAGGTACGTCGGCAGCCACAGCCGTGCGCCGTCGGGCAGAAAGTCGGTGGTGTGCACCAGGATCAGCCAGGCCGGCGTGAGCAACGCCAGCCCTGCCAGCCCGGTCAGCAACAGCACCGGCCGCCACCGCCGTCGGCACAGCACGACCACCAGCAGGTAGGCCAGCAGCGGTAGCACCACGTAGAACGCGACCTCGACGGCCAGGCTCCACATCTGGGTAAGGCCTTGGTGCAGATACGAAAACAGGTAGTGGTCGGTGTAGATCTGCGTCAGGGACAGGTTGCGGAGAAACCCCATCCACGTGTGCCCGGGATTCGGTCCGGCCGTGCGGAAATGGTAGAGCAGATACGCCGCGATGACGGTCACCGCGTACGCGGGAATGATGCGTCGCACCCGGTGCCAGGCGTAGCGGCGCACCGACGGCGACGGGCCACCGGACGCGAGGGCCTTCACCCACGGGCCGAACAACAGAAAGCCGGACAGCACAAAGAAGATCGGCACGCCGATCTCCATCCGCGAGTACATCAAGCCGACGTAGCCTTGGGTGTAGTTGCCGGTGGTGTAGGCGGCGTGCGTGAGCATCACCAACAGCGCAGCGACCGCGCGGATTCCAGTAAGCGACGCATCGCGCTCGGCCTTGCTGACCGACTCCAGGCCGCCCTGCGGTGCCACGTCCTTCGACAGGGTCATGTCGATTTGCGGTTGTGCTTTCCGGCGTTGCGGGGCGGCCGGTCGGGTTGCAGATTGATCAGGATTCCCTGAATGCGCGTCCGCTCCAACGCTTTCACGGTCTCGTGGGACAGCTTGGCGGGCAGCTCCACGAGCGAGTGGTCGGGCCGGATGGAGATGTGCCCGAAATCGCTCCGGTGAAGGCCGCCCTCGTTCGCGATGGCGCCAACGATCGCACCCGGACTCACCTTGTGCCGCTTGCCTACCGCGATGCGATACGTCGCTAAGCCCTGGCCCGGTTTGCGCGCATGCTTGGGGCCGCGGTCGGATCGCTCGGGCCGGTCGTCGCGGCGACGCTTCTCCGGCGGCGGTTCCGACAGGAGGAATTGCTCACCGTCTCGCGACTGCGCCGCCAGCGCCGCGGCGATATCGACCATCGGAACATCGTTTTCCCGTTCGTAGTCCTCGATCATTCGCCGGAACAGCTCGAAGCCCGGAGCGCCGAGGGCGTCGGTGATGGAGTCGCGGAACTTCGCGACGCGCTGCGCGTTGACGTCGTCGACGCTCGGCAGTTCCGCCTCGGTGAGCTGCTGGCGGGTCGCCTTCTCGATCGACTTGAGCATGTGGCGCTCGCGTGGCGACACGAACAACAGCGCCTGCCCCGAGCGTCCCGCCCGCCCGGTGCGGCCGATGCGGTGCACGTAGGACTCGGTGTCGTGCGGGATGTCGTAGTTGAGCACGTGTGAAATGCGCTCGACGTCCAGGCCGCGAGCCGCCACATCGGTGGCAACCAGGATGTCGACGCTGCCGTTCTTGAGCGCGGCGATGGTGCGCTCGCGCTGCGCCTGTGGGATGTCGCCGTTGATCGCCGCCGCGGAGAACCCCCGTGACCGCAGCCGCTCGGCGACCTCTTCGGTGGCCTGCTTGGTGCGGACGAACACGATCATCGCCTCGTACGGCTCGACCTCCAGCACCCGGGTCAGCGCGTCCATCTTGCGTGGCCCCGCCACCTGGATGTAGCGCTGCGTAATGTTCTCCGCCGTAGTGGTTTTCGCCGTGACCGCCACCTCAACGGCGTCGTGCAGATACTTTTTTGTGATCTTGCGGATGGCAGGCGGCATGGTGGCGGAGAACAACGCCACCTGCTTGTACTCGGGGGTGTCGGCAAGGATGCGCTCGACGTCTTCGGCGAAGCCCATCTGCAGCATCTCGTCGGCCTCGTCGAGCACCAGGTAATCGAGCCGGGACAGGTCGAGGGTCCCGCGCTCGAGGTGGTCGATCACGCGGCCCGGCGTTCCGACCACGACCTGCGCTCCGCGCCGCAGCCCGGACAGCTGCACGCTGTACGAGGACCCGCCATAGATCGGCAGCACTTTGATTGCAGGCAGGTGCGAGCCGTACCGGCCGAATGCCTCGGCGACCTGCAGCGCCAACTCGCGGGTGGGGGCGAGCACAAGAGCCTGCGTCGACTTGTTGGCGGGGTCGATCTTGGACAGGATCGGGACCGCGAAGGCGGCGGTCTTTCCGGTTCCGGTCTGGGCCAGGCCGACGACGTCGGAGCCGGCCATCATCGCCGGGATGATGGCGGCCTGGATCGCCGACGGCTTCTCGTATCCGACGTCGGCGACGGCCTGCAGCACCGACGGGTGTATCTGCAGGTCAGCGAAGGTCAGCTCGGCGGCGGTCGAGTCGGGGTCGGAGGACAACATCTCGGAGGAAGTCTAGTGGTTGGCGGTGCATTTCCCCGCCGCGCGCCTGTGTGACGACCCGTGTACGGTGCCAGCTTGTGGAATGGGCCGTCCTGATTGCGGTCGCGACGCTGACTATCGCCGGATGCGGTTCGGGCGACTCGACGGTGTCCAAGACACCGGAGCCGACGGTCGTCCCCTCAGCGGCTCCGGCGACCGCCCCGCCGTCATTTGCACCGCCGAAACCCGTCGCGACACCCACCACGACCGCGGCGGCCGACCCCTGCGCGGTCAACCTGGCCGCGCCCGAGATCATTAGGGCCGTCTCCGAGTTACCCCGCGACCCGCGCAGCAATCAGGCCTGGAACCCCGAGCCGCTGGCAGGCAACTACAACGAATGCGCGCAATTGTCGGCGGTGATCGTCAGGGCCAACACCAACTCCGAGAACCCGAACACCCGCGCCGTGCTGTTCCACCTCGGCAAGTTCATCCCCACCGGCGTGCCGGACACGTACGGGTTCAACGGCATCGACGAGTCGGCCACCACCGGCGACACGATCGCGCTGCGGTACTCCGGAGGCATCGAGGGCCTCGACAGCGTGGTGAAGTTCCGGTGGAACGGCAACGGCGTCGAGCTCATCGGCAACACCGGCTGAACCGGCTGAGCTCGACGCCGAGACTGCTGACAGATCGCGATTCCCGCC
>JAVRPG010000031.1:0-7637 GCA_032162325.1 Mycobacterium sp.
GGCAGTTGGTGACTGCAGATGCGGTCCAGCGGCAGGGGTTTGGCTTCGATCATGCTGATGGCGGTGGGCCAGCAGTACGGGCCT
This sequence comes from Mycobacterium sp., assembly GCA_032162325.1. Classification (GTDB taxonomy): domain Bacteria; phylum Actinomycetota; class Actinomycetes; order Mycobacteriales; family Mycobacteriaceae; genus Mycobacterium. The sequence continues at coordinate 85 of JAVRPG010000031.1, forward strand.
AGATGCGCGCCGAGGACGTCGAGTTCCTTGATGTCGCTGATGATGGTCCAGTCGACCGTGACCGGTGCGGCGAACACCCCGTACTCGACGTAGCGGCCGAGTTTGCGAAGCAGGTTGAGCCCTTGGGGGACTGCCGACGGGTGCCCGGTGGCATCGAGGTAGACGTCGGCGCCATAGCCTTCGGACAGATCGCGTACGACGGTCTCGGCATCGGCGGTGTTGATGTTGACGGTGATGTCGGCGCCGCATTCGGCGGCCAGGTCCAGCTTGGCCGGCACGTGGTCCAACGCGATCACGTGAGCCGGGCTCTTGGCGCGCGCGCCTGCAACCATGCCCAACCCGATCGGGCCGCAGCCGGCGACGACGACGACGTCACCGAACCCGATCTGGGCGCGTTCGACCGCGTGCAACGCGCAGGACAGAGGTTCGGCAAACGCGGCGTGTGCCGCGGGAATGTCGGCGGACACTTTGTGCACGATGGCCTCTGCGGGGAAGATCATGTACTCGGCCATCGCTTCGTTGACGGAGCGGCGGAACCCGAAGATATTGTGCGGCGCGCACATCCAGTACTGGCCGCGCCGGCAGTACCGGCACTTCCAACAGGGCACGATTTGTTCGGCGACCACCCGGTCACCGGTGTCCACACCCCAGCGCTGCCGGCCGTGGTCATCGATGCTGACGATCTCGCCGACGAATTCATGCCCGGGGATGGCCAGGAGATCGACGTTGGGCGGGACCGGGCCGTCGCCCCAGTACATCGGCGCGCCGTGGTAGCACTTGAGGTCGCTGGCACAGATGCCGACGGCCTGCACCTTCACCAGAGCCTCGCCAGGCCCTGGGACAGGGACGGGGACCTGCTCGAGGCGATAGTCCTCGCGGCCGTGGATCACCACCGCCGGCATCGTCGAATTCATCGCAACCTGCTCGCTGTGCTCGTCGGCATGGGATGTGGGTCGGTCATGCGCGCGACCGCAATCGTTCGGCGGCGGCTCCGGCAGCGCTGATGGTGGGGTCGTGGTCGTGCAGCCGCCGGGTTAGGTCAATGGCGTCGGTGACCTTGACCGGTGTGGTCGATGCGCTGGGGGAGAACAGGGTGCCTTCGTGCTGGACGGCGGCGGCCCCCCATTGCAGGGCGGCGGCCAACGCTTGGGTGCGTCCCCGCGGGCAGCTGAGGTACCCGGCGAGCATGGCGTCGCCGGCCCCGACGGTGCTCACGACTTTCTGGACGGGCACCTGGCCCCACAGGGCGCCGTGGGCGTCGACGAGGACCGCGCCGTCGCCGCCGAGGCTGGCCAGCACGGTGTGGGCGCCGCGGCGGCGGACTTGCTGGGCGGCGTCGATGACCTCGCCGAGGGTGCGCGGCACCGCTCCGGTCAGTTCGGCGAGTTCGTGCAGGTTCGGTTTCACCAGGTCCGGGCGTGCGGGCAGGCTTTCGGCCAGTGGTGCCCCGGAGGTGTCGACGGCGACGGGCACGCCGTGGCGGCGGCCCAGGTCGACCAGCTCGCCGTACCATCCGGCGCGAACACCGGCGGGCAGGCTGCCGGCGCACACCAGCCAGGTTGCTGCGGTCAGGTATGCGGCAACCGCGGTGATCAGGTGGTCCTGTTCGTCGGCGCTCAGCACCGGGCCGGCTTCGTTGATCTTGGTGACGGTGCCGTCGGGTTGGGTGAGGCTGATGTTGCTGCGGACCTCGCCGGCGATGGACACGATGACGGTGTCCATGCCGGTGGTGTCGAGCATCTGTCGTAGTTGGGCCCCGATGGGCCCGCCTGCGGTGACCACGGCCCGCACCGGCACGCCGTGGGCGTGCAGCGCCAGCGCGACGTTGACGCCTTTGCCGCTGGGTTCGCTACGGCTGCGCTGGCTGCGGTTGACCGACCCGAGTGTGAGGTCATCGAGGAACACGGTGCGGTCCACGCTGGGGTTGGGCGTCAATGTCACAATCATGTTCGCTCCACAATGATTCCGGCTGTTTGTAGTTGGGCGTATTGGTCGTCGGAAAGGCCGGCGTCGCTGATCAGCACGTCGATGTCGTTGAGGTCGCCGTGTTTGGTGCCTTTGACCGCGCCGAATTTGCTGTGGTCGGCGAGCAGGATGCGCTGTTGGGCGCAGCCGAGCATCTGCCGTTTGACGGCCGCCTCGGAGGGGTCGGGTGTGGTCAGCCCGCGCGTCATCGATATGCCGTTGGTGCCGAGGAAGGCGACGTCGACGTTGATCTCGGCCAGCGCGCGCAGGGCCCAGTCGCCGACTTCGGCGAAGGTTTTGTTGCGCAGCCGCCCGCCGAGGGTGAACACGGTGAGCCGGGGACGGGTCAGCAGGGATACCGCCAGGGGCAGCGTGTTGGTGTAGACGGTCAGGTCGCGGTCACCGGGGAACAGCTCGACCAGTTTGGCGGTGGTGGATCCGGCGTCGATGAGCACCGAGCCCTGGGCGGGCAGATGCTTGAGCGCTGCCTGGGCGATCCGGGTTTTCTCCGACAGGAGCTGTGTGCGGGTCTCCACGGCGGGTTCAAAGGACAATGATTGGACCGGCACCGCGCCGCCGTGCACTCGGCGCAGCAGGCCTTGGCGTTCCAGCGCGATCAGGTCTTTGCGGATCGTTTCCCCGGTCACCCCGAGGGACTCGGCGACCTCCACCGCATCGACGCGGCCGGTACTCAGGAGCCGATCAAGAATGTGGTTCTTGCGCTGGTCGGCATAGGGGGTGCGGGCACCAGCATTATCGGCGGCCATAACCGCTGATCCTCGCGCATCTTCGGCGCGGACCCGGTGAAGTTGGGTGCGGGGAGGTTCGTGGCGATTCCGGCCACGTCGGCGCGCGGGAACTGCGCGCTGGGGTCCTTGCCGATGCGGTCATGACACCGCCACCGGGGAGTCGGCCGGTGCCGCCGCGCCGGCGGCCTTGGCGGCTAGCAGCGCTGCGCCGCGGGCACCGGCTTCGTTGACGTCGGCGCGCACCAGGTCGCCGAACCGGCGGCGCTTGACCGCGATGAGGCCTTGGCTGTGCGACCAGCCGCCGGTGACCACCAACGCCCGGTGCGCTCCGCTGACCATGCTCATCGCGTTGTGGATCTCGGCTGCCTGGTCAGTGACGGCTTCCAGCGCGGCGCGCCACAGGCGGGCGGGGCCGTCGCCGTCAGCGACGCCGAGGATGTCGAGTCTGCCGAACGCCGGCGCGACGACACGCACGCTGGGGGTGGACAGGGCGATGGCGTCGGCGTCGAGTTGTGGCAGGTCGGCTTTGTCTTTGCCGAGCAGTGCCAGGATGCGCTGCAATGCCAGGCCGCCCTGGGTGGCTCCGAGCAAACACCAGTGATCGGCGACGGCATGCCAGCCGGTGGTGATGCCGGCTTCGGCGAGTTCGGTGATGACCAACGGGGATAGGCCCGGCGCGATGGTGCGCACCAGCGCTTCGGCGGTGCCGCAGGAATCCAATTCGTCACCGGGTCCGTCCGCGCCGGCACCGATGACGGCAGCCTGGTGATCGTGGCCGGCGACGGTGAGCACCGCCCCGGTCAGTCGCGGCAATCCGGCGTCGGCGCTGACCCGGCCCAGCGGGGTGCCGGCGGTGACGATGGGTGGCATCAGCGTCTCGCTGGCGCCGGACCACTCCAGGGTGTCGCTCCACCAGGAGCGCTGCGCCAGCCGAAGCCACCCGGTCCGTGAGGCCAGCGACTGTTCGGTGGCTTCCTCACCGCCCAGGCCGCGCACGATCCATTCGGCGACGTTGAGGCGGCGCACCGCGCTGCGGGCTGCGGGCACGTTGTCGAGCAGCCACCGGTGCTTGGTCAACGACCATTGCTGCCGCAACGGCAGCCCGGTCATGGCCGAAAAGTCCTGCGCGGTGATGGCGTTGCGCAGGTGCGCCAACTCGGCGTGATCGCGAGTGTCGTGCCAGGCGATGACCGGGGCGACGGGGACACCGCGCTGATCCAGCAGCACACCGGATTCGGCCAGGCTCGTTACGCCCAATCCGGCGATGGTTGCCGGCGGGCAGGCCGCCAACGCCTCCGCTAAGGCTGCCTTGGCCGCTGCGAGTAGCGCGGTGGCGTCGAGTTCGGCGCCTGAAGCCGTGAAGGTCCACGGCGTGTCGGCGCGGCCGGTCGTGATCTCTTCGCCGGCCTCGGTGAACACAACCGCTTTGCTGGTCTTGGTCCCGACGTCGAGGCCAATGAAAAGCGTGCTGCACATATCAATCCCTTGTACATGTGAGCTTGCCCACTTGGATAATGATGGATATAGTTGTGTTTCATTGGTCAATTGTCAAGGGGGTGTCCCTCCGGTGACGCCGAGGCAACGGCAGGCATCAGCCTCGGTGCGATCGAGTGGCGGCCACCAGGAGGACACCCGACGGCGCCCGCCCGAACCGCCGACCTCGTCGCCGCCGCTACCGCGCATTGACGTTGAATTCATCGGCCAACGGCGACGCCGGCTCTGATGTCCGCCCCCACAACAGAACGGACCCCCATGCGAGCAGTAGTTGTTTCCGGCCCTGGCCAGGCCGGTGTGGAGAACGTCGAGGATCCCACGCCAGGTCCCCACGACGTCATCGTTGAGGTCGACAGCTGCGGAGTGTGCGGCACCGATCTTCATATCGTGGCCGGGGACTACCCGGCCGCAACGCTTCCTTTGACTCCGGGTCATGAGATCGCCGGGACCATTGTGGCGACCGGATCCCAGGTGTCAGCATCGGTGCAGGGTCGCTTCGTCGTCGTCGACCCGGTGGTGGCCTGCGGTTACTGCAGCGATTGCCGCGCAGGGCAGCCCAATCTGTGTCGGAACTGGCAGGGCTATGGTGTCACCCTTCCCGGGGGCTTCGCGCAATACCTGCGCATCCGCGCGGTCGATGCCGAGCCGCTGCCGGCCTCCGTACCGCACCGGTGGGCGACTCTGGTCGAGCCCCTGTCCTGTGTGTTACACGCCATGGACCGCATGGGCCCCGTGCGTCCCGGTGATTCGATACTCGTGATCGGAGCCGGACCGACCGGCCTGATGATCAGCCAGCTGCTCACCGCCGCGGGGGCATCGGTCGACGTCGTCGAGCGGGTCGAGGACAGAAAGCGACGCGCGATGAGATTCGGAGCTCGCCGAGTCGGCGTCGACACCGCCGAGCTCGACCAACCCGAGGGCTGGCACGTCGTCATCGAGGCAACCGGCTCAGTCGGCGGGTTCGAGGCCGGAATTCGGGCCGTTCGGCGCGCCGGCCGATTCCATGTGTTCGGGGTGTCTGCACCCGACGCCCTGGCAGCGGTGTCGCCGTATGACATCTTCGCCCGTGAACTGACCATCAGCGGCTCGCAGTCACTGCAACACACCCTGCACCGAGCTGTCGGGGTGCTGTCGGCCGGGCTGCTGGACGGCGACGCGTTCATCACCGACCGCATTCCCCTCAGCGAGGTGACGCGAGCACTCGACGTCGTGCGACGCGGCCAGGGAGTCAAAACTCAACTCATCCCACAGTGAGCACCGCGTCGACCGACCCCACCGCGGTCGCCGGCGTCGGGCACGCACCGCCGTCCTCGACCGGACGGATCTGCTGACTCGACCGGTCGAAATCCGAACGCGGTCAGACTTCGTTGACCGCGACCTGATGGCCCCCGCACAACGACATCCCGCTGCTCGCGGCGCGCCGAGTCGAGCTCGACCAGGGCGTCTGTGCATCTCAATCGGTCCACATGTGAGCTTGCCCACTTGGATAACGATGGATATAGTTGTGTTTCATTGGTTGCTTATCGGCGGCATCGTCGCCGCAGGCGCCAGCACCGGAACCGATGAGGTGCCGGCCACCAGGAAGGACATCCCCGATGCCGCTCGCCCGAACCGCCGACCTCCTCGCCGCCGCGCACCGCGCAGGCACAGGACTGGCGGCGTTCAACGTCATCACCCTCGAGCACGCCGAGGCCATCGTCACCGGTGCAGAACAGGCCGGCCGGCCGGTCATTCTGCAGATCAGCGAGAACGCGGTGAAGTTCCACCACGGCCGGCTGCGACCTATTGCCGCCGCGGCCGCCGCGGTGGCCGCCGACGCGGCCATCCCCGCTTCGGTGCACCTCGACCATGTCGAGGACCCAGAGCTGCTGTACGCCAGCGCCGAGACCGGCGCCAGCTCGGCGATGTTCGACGCCTCCAAACTCGACTATGACGCCAACGTCGCCGCCACCAGAGCGGCCGCGGACTGGGCGCATCAACGCGGCCTGTCCCTGGAAGCCGAACTGGGTGAGGTCGGCGGCAAGGACGGCGCGCACGCCCCCGGGGTTCGCACCGACCCCACCGAAGCGACCGCTTTCGTGGCCGCCACCGGCGTCGACGCCCTGGCCGTCGCGGTGGGCAGCTCGCATGCCATGTCGGCGCGCACCGCCGCCCTGGACTTCGACCTGATCGCGCGGCTGCGCTCGGCCGTGCCCGTACCGCTGGTCCTGCACGGCTCATCGGGGGTCGCCGACGAAGATCTTCGCAAAGCGGTCACCGCCGGCATCACCAAAATCAACATCGGCACCTTAGTTAACATCCATTTCACCGGCGCGGTTCGCGCCCACCTGGCCCAGGACGACGCGGTGACTGATCCACGCCGCTACCTGGCCCCGGCGCGGGCGGCCGTCGCCGAGGCGGTGGCCGCCATGATCGCCGCGATCGACTGACCCAAACACCTTGCAGCCCCACAGACCTGACTCGCCTCCCGGCCTGTCAGTGCCCGACCGAAAAAGGGAACCGCCCATGCCGATCGCGACACCGCAGGCGTATCGCCAGATGATCGACACGGCCAAGAGCCAGTCATTCGCCTTCCCGGCCGTCAACTGCGTCGGATCCGAGGCCGTCAACGCCGCCCTCAAGGGCTTCGCCGACGCCGGCAGCGACGGAATCATCCAATTCTCCACCGGCGGAGCCGAACTCGCCTCAGGACTGGGCGTCAAAGACATGGTCACCGGGGCGGTGGCATTGGCCGAGTTCGCCCACGTAGTGGCCCAGCGCTATCCCGTCACCGTGGCCCTGCACACGACCACTGCCCCAAAGACAAGCTCGACACCTACGTGCGGCCACTGCTGGCAATCTCCCGGCAGCGAGTCGAGGCCGGTCAGGCTCCGCTGTTCAACTCCCACATGTGGGACGGCTCAGCCATCCCGGTTGATGAGAACCTCGACATCGGGTCCTCGCGGTAATCACCCACCTCGGGGCCCGTTGACCCCACCGGCGGCATCATCGTCATCGCGGCCACCGAGGAGGTCGCGGATGGCGCCGGGCGACAGGGCGGACTTGCACAGGAATCCGACCGCAGGGCTCGCCGCGATGATGTCGGCGAAGTCCTGCTCGGCGTGGGTGGAGATCAGTATCACCGGCGCACTGCGTCCGTCCCGATGGAGATGCTCGGCAAGTTCGAAGCCGCTCTCCGCGCCGAGATTGATGTCGACCAGTACCACCTCTGGCCGCAGCTCTTCGGCGCGCCCGAGCGCCTCGGCGCTGGTTGTGGCCACGCCGACGACCGCGATCCCCTGGAGCGCGAGCAGCCTACTCGCGGCCTCGAGGAAAGGCGCGTAGTCATCGACGACTAGGCAGCGC
>JAVRPG010000032.1:0-3193 GCA_032162325.1 Mycobacterium sp.
GGGACGATGCCGCGCGACGCCACCGCGTGCACACGCTCGCGAATGTTGGCGTGCGACACCTCGGTCTGGCCATGCGGGCAGTACGCGTCGCCGAAGTCGACGACCTCCAGCCAGTCGAAGATCTCCAGCCCGAGATCGAGGTGATACGTGCCGGGCTCGTAGGCCGTGGCACGGATCGCCCGCGGACCGAACCGGGCGCCAGGCCGGTTGGTCGTGGAGATGTCGAACGGGGCGCCGACGATCGCAACGTCAGGTCGCCAGGACTCGAGTTGCTCGACCTCGGTCAAGAACGGGCGGTGCCCGAACGACACGATTCCGGCGTGGGCCAATTCGAGTTGCTCGGCCATGCCTGGAGGAAGGTCGCGCTGGTGACCATGGTCGTGACCCATGCGATGACCGTACTGCTATCGGCGCGCCCGTAGATTGCCGAAACGAACTTCGCGCGGATAACGTCTCGGCGTGCGGAACCCGCTCCCTCCAGTCCCGCTCACCCTGGCTTTCGTCAACTACATCAATCACGGGGACTTGCCGGGCTTGGTCTCGCTGATGAGCGCTGACCACCGGTTGCGGGTCCTCGACGAAACGCCGCTCGTCGGCCGTGATGAGAACGAACGAGCGTGGGCGGGCTATTTCGATGCCTTCTCGTCGTACGTGATCTACCCGCACCGGATCGCGGAGAGCCCGCACGAAATCGTGGCCGTTCTTGGCCACACCACCGGGTCTCATCTGGGACTGGCCGACGACGAGGAATCACGACTCACCCTCATCTGGGTCGCCGAGTGCCTGAACGGCGCCATCAGCGGTTGGACGCTCGTCGAGGACACGGCGCTCAATCGCGAGCGTTATGGCCTTGGCGCTCAAGAGAAGTAAGCGCCTCACGTAAACCCTCGGGAATCGGTCGCTTGGCCCAGTCGTCGGTGGACACCACCACATAGACGTTCTGACCGCGTACGGCGGCCTGCTCTTCGGTGTCTGCGTTGTGTCGCAGCACGGTGAAGCCGAGCGTGAAACTGGTCGACCCGATCCGCTCGCACTGCACCGCGACCCGCACCGAGTCGCGCCACCGAACCCCTGCGAGATAGTCGATCTCACTGTGCACGACTTGGATGTCGTGGCCGGTGGCGATCAAGCCCGGGTACGTCACGCCGAGGTGGTCGAGGAATCCGGTGCACGCCTCGTCGAACCATGTGAGGTAGTGGCCGTTGAACACCACGCCCTGCTGGTCGACCTCCGCGTAGCGCGGCACCACCGGTAACGAAAACGTGGCCACGGCACCACAGTAGTGGCCCGGATGTGACCGACGCCGACGCGCCGCGTACTGCCGATCGACGCGGTAGCCGACCTCGCGGCCACTCATCGGCAGTTTGCTGCAGATGAGTCTGCACCGGTGAGCGACGCTACGATCTTCGCGTGATCATCGCAGGACGCACCTCATGACCACGGGCGGCCAGTGGCAGGCGCCGAGCTCATCGCGGCGATCGGCATCAGCATCTGGTGCATGGCTAAGCCCTTGGGGCGGACCGAACTACGAGCTGAGGGAACCGACCCACCTGCTCGGCGCGTTCGTGTCCCGAACCAATTGGGGGCTGGCGCTTTTCGGCGGCATCCTCACGATCGGCGGGGTGGCCGGCGCCATGGCGGCGATCTACGACGTGTCCACCGGGCGAGCAACTGTGGGCGAGGTGGTGAAGGACATCGGAATCTTCATCGAGGGCTGGATCGCGGAGCTGATCGCCCCGGGCCTACGACGCCGAACTCGAGAAGACCCACGCCTATGCGCTGTTTCTGCTGCTCATACCCGGCCTGCTGCTGGTCTGGTACAACCTCATTCCATTCTTCAAGCGGGGCAACGAATTCCAGGTCCATCCCGACGGATCGGTATCCGTGCGCAGAGGTGACAGCTGGGAACCGCTGATGGAGTACCAGTATTCGACCGTGACCGCAGACGGCACGACGATCGACTTCACGCCACCGGCCGACGGCCCACCTGCAGTTGTGCTGCCGCAGGATCGGGTCTTCTCCCGCGAGTACGGTGTGCGCCTGCCCGGCAAGGTCAGCGCCGAGTTCTTCCGGCGGCTTCTGGCCGGCCGCGGCTTCGACGTCGAGTCGGCATCGTCGAGCAGCAACAGCTTCACCGCACGCCGCAAATAGCCAAGGGTCGTTCGGGCAGACTGGAGCCGTGCAGCTGGTCACAATCGACGACATCCGCGCGGCGGCCGAACTGATCCGGCCCTACATCGTGCGCACACCGCTCGTCCCGGCGGGATGGGCCGACGACGAGCGTCCGCTGTGGATCAAACCCGAGAGCCTGCAACAGATCGGCGCGTTCAAGGTTCGTGGCGCGTTCAACGCGATCGCCAACCTCGACGAATCCGTCCGGACCCGCGGCGTTGTCGCCTACTCGAGTGGCAACCATGCCCAGGCTGTGGCCTATGCGGCGGCGATATACGGTGTGCCCGCGTCGATTGTCATGCCGAAGGAGACGCCCAACGTCAAGGTGGCCGCGACCCGCGGCCACGGTGCCGAGGTGGTGCTGTGCGGTGCGGGCGAACGCGAGAAGGTCGCCGCACAGGTGGTGGAGCAGACCGGCGGCGTTCTGGTGCCGCCGTTCGACCACCGCGACATCATCGCGGGGCAGGGCACGATCGGCCTGGAGATCGCCGAGGATCTGCCCGCCGTCGACACGGTGCTGATTCCGGTCAGTGGCGGCGGCCTGGCATCCGGAATCGGCACCGCGATCAAGGCACTATGCCCCGACGCCCGCGTCTTCGGCGTCGAACCGGAGCTGGCGGCCGACACCGCGGAGGGCCTTCGCCTGGGACATCGGGTGGACTGGACGATCGAGGACAGGAACCGCACCATCGCCGACGGCTTGCGGTCACAACCGTCCGAATTGACGTTCGCCCACCTGCAAAACGTATTGGACGGAGTGATCACGGTGTCCGAGAACGAGATTCGCGCGGCCATGCGTGAACTCGCTTATCGGGCCCATCTGGTGGCCGAACCGAGCGGTGCGGTGGCGTTGGCCGCCTACCGAAAGGGTGCAACACCGCCGGGTCGCACGGTGGTGATCCTGTCGGGCGGCAACATCGAACCGCCGATGCTGCAAGAGATTCTGGCCGGCTGACTCAGGCGGCGAAGACCGGAATCACCAAGGGGACCGAGACGGCGCACTTCTCGTGCATCGAGTGCA
>JAVRPG010000033.1:0-2527 GCA_032162325.1 Mycobacterium sp.
ACTCAACGACGCGTGCGATGCCGGCGGCGCGCATCACTTCGCCGATCTCGACGGCCGGCACGTACGAACGGCCGGCATTCATCCAGGTGCGCATCGCCGGATCGATGGACAGGTACTCCACCCGCACCAGGAGTTCGCCGTCGGCCGGACTCGGCACCGCCTCCTCGGTGAACGTCCAGTCGGTCGGCTTGGGTAGGCCGACCGGCCGCGCGGCCAGACGGCATTGCGTGTTGACGAGCGTCACTTTCCAATCTCCTGGTTTGCGTTGTGTCGCAGCGCGACCGCATCGAGCGTGGCGGCGCCGCAGGGGTCCTCGGCAGTAGAGGGCACGATCGCCACCGCGTCGGCGCCGGCGTCGTAGTAAGCCTGGAGCCGCTCGGCGATGCGGTCCGGCGAACCCAGCGCGCACACCTGGTCGAGTAGCTCGACGGGGACGGCGGTGGCCAGCTCGAAGCGGCGCGCACCCGCGCGGGCGCGCTGTACGAGGTCGAGAAAGCCGAGCTCGCTGAACATTTCGCCGTACGCGGGAGGGGCAAGATAGACGGCCAGTTGGGCAGCCAGTTGGCCGCACGCTGCGTCGCCGGGGTTGACTGCGACCGGAACCCACACGGTCAGTCGTGGCGGGGTACGGCCGGCCGCGGCGGCCTCGGCGTTGATGATCGCCCGCATATCGGCGACCCGCGCGGGCGGAACGAGATTGAGTACGACCTCATCGGCGTGCTGCGCCGCCACCTTCGTCATCGCAGGCCCGAATGCGCCTACCGCAATTCTGGTGTCCGGCAGCGGCTTTCGCAGCCGGAAGCCGTGGCTGCGAACGTGCCGTCCGGTGTAGTCAACTCGCGACCCGGCCAGGATCGATCTCAGACACTCGATCGTTTCGCGCATGCGCGATGCATGCTGCGCCCACGAGCGGTCGTGCCACCCGGCCACGATCGCCGGACTGGAGGCGCCCAGCGCGATGTCGACGTCGCTGCCGGTGAGGGACGCGACCGAGGATGCGCCGAGCGCCAGAGTTACCGGGCTGCGGACACCGAGGGCCAGCGGTCCGAGCTTCAGGTGCAAGCCGGGCACGCGGTGCCCGACCGCGGTGGCCATTGCGAAGGCGTCGTAGGTGGCCATTTCGCCAATCCACAGCGTGTCGAGCCGGGCTTCGCGGGCCGCCAGCGCGACGTCCAGCGCCTCCTCGTCCGGTCGGTCCAGCCAGAACGGCAGGGCGACTTCGATTCGTCCGGTCACAGCATCGCCACGTCGGCCGGCTGGTCGAGCAAGATCCGTCCGGGCAGTTCGCGCGACGTCTCATTGACCTGAAAATGGGCCGTGGCGGTGTACGCGTCGCGGAATCGTCGCTGCAGCGGGGAATTGTCGTATATCGCACTGCCGCCGGCAAGGTCGTACATGTCGCGGACCACGTCGGCGGAGGTCCGCACCGCGTGAGTTGCCGACAGACGCAGTCGGTTTCGTGCCTCGACCGACACGCCTTCGTCGTCCTGGCTGGCCTGCCACGCAGTCTCGATCGCCTGGTAGTACAGCGCCCGCGCTGCGCTCAGCGCCGACTCCGCGGTCGCCACCGCCGCTTGGGTCGACGGGCGCTCAGCGAGCGTACGGGTCGACCCAAGCCCCTTCTTGGCGCAGGCCAGCTCGATGAGGTCGTCGATCGCGGCGCGCGCATTGCCGAGCGCCGCCGCGGCGATCGACAATGCGAAGAACCCGAACACCGGGAACCGATACAGCGGCCGGTCCAGGATCGGGCCGTCGAACAACGAGAACACGCGATCGACAGGCACGAAGACCTCGTCGGCCACCGTGTCGTGGCTGCCGGTGCCGCGCAGGCCCAGCGTGTGCCAGGTGTCGAGAATCTGGAGGTCCTCTTTGCGCAGCGCGACCACCGACGGCACGCGCTGATCGTCGACCAGGCAGCCCGCGAACATCATGTCCGCGTGCAAGATTCCGCTGCAGAACGGCCAGCGTCCCGACACCACGACGCCGCCATCCACCGTCCGCCCTGTGCCGCGCGGGGCCCAGACTCCAGCAGCGACGCCGCGCCCTTCGCCGAAGAGCGCATCGCGGCTGGACGCCGGCAGATAGGCGACCAGCAGGCTGCTGGTGATCGCGATCGAGACGCACCACCCGGCTGAGGCGTTGCCGCGCGCCACAGCTTCTGCGCACCGGAGGGCGACTCCGGGCGGCAACTCCAGCCCGCGGACTTCCGCCGGCGCACCGGCGCGCAGCAGGCCAGACTCTCCGAGGAGCGCCACCAATTCTTCGGGTAGCCGGCGGTCGTCGTCGATCTCGCTGGACATCTCTCGCGCCGTGACAGCGATCTGCCGGGCGACCGTCTCGATCTCGTTCGCGCTGCTAGGCGGTGCTGTCGTCAGGTCGGGCTGGTTCATAGCGATCTCGGCATTCGTGTGAGGCGGTCAGCTGGTTCAATCACGTTACCACTGTCGGTTCAGCAATTGAACCGGTATGGTTATTGAACCATGGTCGCCTCCGCTGATCTGTCCCACCGCTTCGAGGCCGAGTCCGT
>JAVRPG010000034.1:0-5176 GCA_032162325.1 Mycobacterium sp.
GGCCAGGGCGGCGCGTAACCGCGCATCAGGGGCATCGATGGTCGCGGCCATCGCGTCGACCGACTGTGCGGTGATGTGGGTACGCAGAATCTCGGCGGCGTCCTCACTGGTCATGCTCGTGCGCAGCAGCACCGCCATCGGGCTGTTCGGGTCTGCCGCCCACGCGTCGAGCATCCCACGGACAAGGTTCTCCGTCGTCTCGGTCGCATCGTCGGACGTCAGCTCGGCGATGGGGATGTCCCAGTGCACCGCTTCCCGAAACAGCCCCTGCTTGGTTCGCGATAGTGATCTGGACTGGACGATTGTGCGGCCCTCGATCCTGTTCGACCTCGACAAGGTCACCGACTACACCGCCGGAGACGTGCCACCCGTCGGCGGTTTCACCGCCCGCATCGACCTCGCGCACTACCTGACCACGCTCATCGATGACGCGGCCAGCATCGGCACCACCCCCATCGTGTCCACGATCGAAGGCGCTCCCACGTTCTGGGAGAACATCAAACGCCAGTCGGCCAGAACAAGCTGACCAACACTGAATGACCGATCCGAACTTCGTCGCCGACCTACCCGACGAAGCAGGGGTTATAACGGGAATCAAGGGAAGGACGGACTGATGACGCAATCGGGACGGCTCGCGGGCAAGCGGGCGCTAGTGACCGGCGGCAGCCGGGGAATCGGTGCGGCGATCGTGCGGCGGCTGGCCGCAGAGGGCGCCGCGGTGGCCGTGAATTACGTCGCCGATCAATCGTCGGCCGATGAACTAGTCGGCGAGCTGCGTGCCGACGGCCACCAGGTGGCCGCGTTCCGGGCCGACGTCAGCGACGTGGCGCAAACCGCTGAACTGGTAGAGCGCGTGGTCGCGGACTTCGGTGGGCTCGAGCTCTTGGCGAGCAATGCCGGCGTCGAGTATTTCGGTGCCCTCGAGTCGATCACGCAGGCCGATTTCGACCGTGTGTTTCAAATCAATGTCGCCGGACAGCTTTTCGCGGCCCAGGCCGCGGTGGCGGCGATGAGCCGCGGGGCCCGGATCTTGCTCACGTCCTCCGTTAGCGCCCGCATCGCTGTGCACCATCACACTCTGTACGCGGCAAGCAAAGCCGCCGTCTCCGCGATGGTGCTCAACCTGGCACCCGAGTTGGCCGAACGGGGGGTCGCCATCAACGCGATCGCACCTGGGGGCACCGCCACGGACATGGCCGCCGAACACGCGGCGAGCTACACGCCGGTGGCGCTGCGAGGCGTGCCAGCGAAGGCAGTCTTGAAATCCATGAATGCACTGGGCCGACTGGCCGAACCCGACGAAATCGCCGCGGTGGCTGCGTTTTTGCTGTCGGAGGACGCTTCCTACATCACCGGCGCCACCATCGACGCCGCCGGGGGATGGATCTAAGCGCACCGAATTTGCAGCGCGGCGCTCAGCCACGAGGGCCATGACTGTCAATCGCTGACGTGTATTCGTCCGCGATCAGCGCGGCGGGCCGAGAATGATCTGTCCGAACTTATCCGCTCCCTCGACCACACGTTCGGGCGAGATTTCGAAGCCCTCCGGGCGCGGCGTTGCTCTGTCACGGCCGGCATAGCGGAACATGCCTTCGATTCCTGCCGGGGTGTTGATCATGAGCAGATCCGCTTTCTTGGAAGTGATGCGGTATGCGTGCGGAATGCTCTTGGGCAAGAAGACGATTCCACCCTCCGACAGCTCCATCTCCTGGTCGTCGTACCAGAGCAACGCAGTTCCCTTGATGAGCATGAACACCTCATCCTCACGCGTGTGCTTGTGGTACGGGGGCGCTTCGCCTTCGCTGACATCGAAGCGTCCGATCATCAACTGGCCGTCTGTGGCCTTGCTGTCGAGCAAGATTGCCAGTGTGCCGCCGTCGAGCCATTCCAGTTGTTGCTGCTGCTCAGGTTGCGCCAGGTACGCCATGCTCATGAGTCATCCCCATTCCTTGTCGGCGGGAGCACCAACTTGCTCCCGAGTCGGCCAGTTCGGCGACTTCAACGTCGGATGGTCGAGAATATCCATCTGCGCGGCGTGGGTGCGCGTCGACTGTGACGCGCGGTAGGGCGACTATCGCAGAGCGGGGAACCTGGTGCCGATAAATGACTCGTCGGCGCACGGTCGCGTTGTGTGCTGCGGCGCGGTGGCCAGCTATGACGCCGCGCAGGATGCCGTATCGGCGCCGGGCCCGCGCGGTATCCCTCAGTTGGTCATCAACAAGGCGCTTCGGCTCGAGGGTTTTCTCACCGCGGATTTGATGCCCGATTGGGGTGATGCGCTCGATCAGCTGGCCCGATGGACACAGCAGGGTCAACTCAAGACCATCACCAAGGTCTTGGACGGTCTCGATGCTGCACCCGAGGCCCTTGTCGCGATGTTGGCCGGGGAAAACATCAGACAGGTCGTGGTCCGTGTCGGTGCAGACCCCACCTGACGACGAGGCACCCTGGGAGCTGGGTTGTCTCAATTGCAGCTCCCTTGACCGCGCTCCATCTGGACTGACACAACCCGGAGGGTCGTCAGACCTACAGTTGTCGACGAAAGCTGCTGCACAGCCATGGTCGCGGGCGCTCCGCCTCCCAGTCAGGCGACGAACCGCTCGCGGTGGGTTTCTACCCAGGCGCTGAATGGCTGTGGCTGCCTGCCCGTGATGCGTTCCATGGTGTTGTTGATCGGGGCCGGGATTCCGGTTGCGGCAGCCGAGGCGTCGAGCAGAGCAGCGAACACGTCCGCCGGCAGCCACTCCGGACGTTGTCTGGTTGCTTGCTCCGGGGTGAGTTCGATCAGGTCAATCGTCTGGCCGCGAAGGTCAGCGATCGTACCGATCATGTCTCGAAGTGTCATCGACCGTGGGCCGGTGAGGATCTGGAACCGTCCGCGAAATGTTGGGCTGGTGAGTAGGTCGGCGGCAACGCGGGCAACGTCGTCGATGTGTATGGGTGTCATGCGGGCGTCTGGATAGGCGGTCGATACGGTTCCGCTGGTGCGGATCTCCGCACCCCAGTCGCGTAATGCATTGGTAGCCAACCAGCTCGGGTATAGAACGGTATATGCGACACCCGAGCGGGCAATGCCTTGTTCGATCTGTTGGTGGACCAGACCGATAATGCGTTGATGCCCGACGGGCTCGTATGAGTCAGGAGATGACAGCAGCACCACGTGCTCGACATCGGAGACGGATAGCGCCTGCAGGAATCCGTCCATGCTGCCCAGCGCCGGGTAGAGGAAGACGGTTTGGACCCCGTCGAGCGCGGGCACGAAGTCGGGAGCCGATGGGTTCGTCAGGTCCATGTGAATGGTGTCGACGCCATCGCGAGGGCTCAGCGTCGAGATGTCGCGCGCTGTTGCCCGCACCGAGTGGCCCTGTGCGCGCAGGGTTTCGACGAGCCTGCTGCCGATGTTGCCGTTAGCGCCGGTGACCAGGATTGTCATGAGTCGACCCTTCTTCCGGGGCCGCGCGCCGTCTGCGGCTCGCCTCGGGGAGTACCATTGCTTTTGTCATCAAAGTAGCTTTGGCATCAAAGGTAGTTTGGGAGGTGTGCTCTGTCAACTGGTGATCGTCAGGTGCGTGGACTCGGGCTGGATGCGTCGGTGCGTGAGCTGCTGCTGTTGATGCCGCGAATCATCAGTCGGATCAAAAGGATTCCGATTCCCAAAGACCTGGACGGGTTGACGCTCGGACCACGGCACCTGTCCCTGCTGTCGTTCCTCCTCCTCGATGGGCCGATGACGGTGAACGAACTCGCGGCACAGCTCGAGGTTGCGCCCACCACCGTGAGTTTGATGGTCAGCGAGCTGAGCCGGCAACACGTTGTGGACCGCACCGAAGACGACCGCGATCGCCGTCGCAAGCTCGTCAGCATCGCCGAGTCCCGCCGAGCGGCGATCGAAAAGTGGCTTTCCGGAGGCGCATTCGCCTGGCGCGATGCGCTGGACCCGTTGACGCCGCACGACCGTGCGGTGTTTGTGCAGACACTGCGCGCCTATCACGAACTCATCAGCGACGAACCCTAGAAGTCGACATGGCCGGACCCGCGACATATCGCCCGGCCCTCACGATGGCGCGCCAACCGTGGAGTGTCCTGCCGCATGGCCGCCCGGCACTGCGGGTTCACGGTGCTCCTCTGGGTGCCTCCACCGGAGGCGGCGCCGCATCCAAATATCCGGGGCAGGTGGTCTGGATCTTGAAGGTGTGCCACTGCGACTCCCCCGAATTCGGCGGCATGCGCCCGCTGAAGGTGAAGGTGTCGTCGACCTTGGTCGCGGTGACCTCCTGGGAGTCGGCCACGAAACCGGCCATGCCGTCATAGCGCAGCCCCGCCTTCTGAACGACAAGTCGGGCCTGCTGCATGAGCTGGACCCGAACCGTCCGCGATGGCGTGTCCTGCACCAGGATTACCAGGCCGCCGTTGAGTTGTTTGGTACAGACCACGTCCGTGGTCGTGATGCTGCCAGTTGCACCGTCGAACACGATCGACGTCACGACCTGCGGTCCCCGGTCGCATCCGACTAGCCCACCCGAGAGCAGCACGGCGACGACGATCGACACCGGGCAGACGGTAACGCCCTCGCAACGCATGGCGGCAGTATGCCGCCTATCGGCCCGCTGAGCAGGAGTTTCACACGTTCAATCCAAACCGGCACTGCTGTCGTGCCGCACCGGTCGAACCCGAGGGCTCCCACACCTCGGGGCGAGGGAACTCGGCTCGCCCAGCGGCGCCGCAGTTGATGTGCCCGACGACAGCCCACCCAAAGGTTGTCGAATTGCCGACGGGCACGAGCCGACAGCCAACGCGATCTGTGGAGCGGCCGGCATTGGCGACGACGATGTCGAGTCTCTTTGCGGCCGTCTTGATCGTCGCGTAAAGCAGGTCGAGGACGTTCGCCACATCGCCGCGAACGGGGGTCACATTAGGGCCCAATTCGGCTGCTAGGCTGTCGAGTTCGGAACCCCCATTTCCTGTAGTCTGCGCTGTAGCGCTCGCACCGAGTAATACAGCTTCATCTTCACAGTGCCTTCGGGGATGTGCAGATCGTGTGCGATCTGCGCCGTCGTCCAGCCCTGGTAGTACGAGCGGCGAAGCACGCCGCGGTCGGCGGCGGACAGCTGTGCCAGCGCTTCGCAGACGAGCAGCCGGTCCGGCTCGACGCTCACCATGAGCCGATCGCCGGCGC
>JAVRPG010000035.1:0-6770 GCA_032162325.1 Mycobacterium sp.
TGCGCGTCGTCGATTCCGGCCGCGCGGCACGCCGATCGAGCGTCCGGGTGGTCGCTGAGCGAGTTCACCACCTCGACGATCGTCCGGTTCTTCAGGAACGACAGCTTGCGCGTGCCGAAGTGATACAACAGCGCACCGAACGGCTCGGGCCGCACCGCCACCTGGTGGTGCAGCCGCCAGCTGAGGTCCGGATCGAACGCGACAGCCTCCGCGGCAGGCGACGACACCGTCAGTAGACCCCGCACATCCCGTCGATCGACACCTCTTCGACCAGGGTCTCGGTGACGAGTTGGATTTCGGTTTCGACTTGCTGGTTAGGCTCCATGAACAGCACCTTTCGCCGCGTTGGGTATCGACAATGTGACCGAGGTCGCAATAATATGGCATCGAGTGCCAGAACGGAAGAGGTAGGCCAAGAAAGGGGTAGGCATGCGGCCGGTTTCCGAGCACCGGGTGGGCCGTCGGCGCTCGACGACCTGGGACCACATTTCCAACGTGGCCATAGACCTGTTCACGGAGCGCGGGTTCGACGAGGTCAGCGTCGACGATGTCGCCGAGGCCGCAGGCATCGCCCGCCGCACTCTCTTTCGCTATTACCCCTCCAAGAACGCCCTGCCGTGGGGCGACTTCGACGCGCACCTGGACCATATGCGCGATCTGCTCAACGAGCTGGAACCCGATGTCCCCGTTGGGAAGGCGTTGCGCACAGCGCTGTTGGCCTTCAACACCTTTGACGAGACGGAGACGGCCCGGCACCGGCAGCGCATGCGGGTCATCCTGGAGACGGCTGCGCTGCAGGCGTATTCGATGACCATGTATGGCGGGTGGCGCACGGTCGTCGCCGCGTTCGTGGCGCAGCGTCTCGGCGGCAAGGCAGAAGACCTCGTGCCGCAGACCGTGGCGTGGACGATGCTCGGAGCGGCGCTGTCGGCCTACGAGCACTGGCTGGCCGACGAGTCGGTGTCGCTTGCGCAGGCACTCGGCGATGCGTTCGACACTGTCAGCGACGGACTGCAGGCGCTGGACCGGTCGCAGCCAACGTCGAGACTGCGCACAGATCGCCAATTTGGGCAGAAACACGATCTCCCAGCAGTCTCGCGGAAAATCACGCCTCGACGCCCGAAAGAAAATCGTGATTAGGGCATCGGAGTTCGGGCCGGGGCGGCGACGATAAGGGTGTGAGCGCCGAACCGGATGGCAATGACGCCCCGCGGGCCCTGCTGGCGCTGTACGACGATGCGCTGCCGGTCGTGTACGGGTACTTCGCCCGGCGCTGCGGCGACCGCGGGACCGCCGAGGACCTGACGTCGGACACTTTTCTGGCGGCGATCGATGCCGCCCGCAAGGACGCGCCGCCGCCGATGACCGTGCCGTGGTTGCTGGGGGTGGCGCGACACAAGCTCGCCGACCACTACCGGCGTCGCCACGACCGGTTCAGTGTCCCGGTGGCGGAGCTGCCCGAGCCGGTCGACCCCGCCGACGGCTGGGACGCAGCACTGGACCGCATCGTGGCCGAGAGCGTGCTGGCCAAACTCCCCGAACAGCACCGCACGGTCCTGGCGCTGCGCTACATGGACGACTGCTCGGTGCCGGAGTGCGCGGAGCTGATCGGGCGCACCGTGCACGCCACCGAGGCGCTGCTGGTGCGGGCCCGTCGCGCGTTCAGATCTCACTACCCGGAGCCGGAAGGAGGGAAGTCATGAACAACAGCCACGATCCGCTGACCGTGCTGCATGGCGACGAGCTTCCGGTCCAACCCGATCCGGCGTTCGCAGCCCGCCTCCGCGCACGCCTTGAATCCGCAGTGTACCTTCCCAATCGAACGCAAGGAGTTGTCATGAGTGGCACCGACACCGCCATCGCCGAACTGAACGAGCCCGCCGCCGAGCCCGTTGCGTCCGCTTCCCCGCGGCCCGCCGCGCTGCCGTACCTGTCGGTCGCGAACGCGCGTGAGGCCATCGCCTGG
Organism: Mycobacterium sp.; assembly: GCA_032162325.1. Classification (GTDB taxonomy): domain Bacteria; phylum Actinomycetota; class Actinomycetes; order Mycobacteriales; family Mycobacteriaceae; genus Mycobacterium. The sequence continues at coordinate 1,967 of JAVRPG010000035.1, forward strand.
TACGTCGACACCTTCGGCGCTTCGGTAGTCGGAGAACCGTATGAAATGGACGACGGCCGCATCGGGCACGCCGAACTGGCAATCGGCGACGGCGTGCTCTACCTCGCCGACGAGTACCCCGAGCTCGGGCTGAAAGCGCCCAGCCCGCAAGCGACTTCGGTGAGCCTGATGCTTCACGTCGGCGATACCGACGCGACGCTGGAACGGGCCCGCGACCGCGGCGCCCAGGTTCCGCGGGAGCCGTACGAGAACTACGGCGCCCGCAACGCCACGATCGTCGACCCGTTCGGCCATCGCTGGATGCTCAGCGGACCGGTGACCGGAGCCGCCACGCAGATCCAGCACGGGGATGTCGGCTACGTCTCGGTTTGGACGCCCGACGCCGACCGTGCGGCGGCGTTCTACGGTCATGTGCTCGGGTGGACGTATGACCCGTCGACTCATCAGGTCACCAACACCACGCCACACATCGGAATCTTCAGCGTCCCAGGACCGCGGACGCTGTTCTGCTGCTATGCGGTCGCTGACCTGGAGGGCGCACGGCAATCGATCCTGGACGGCGGCGGCACAGTCGACGAACCGCAGCAGTTCGACTTCGGCACCGTGCTAGGCGCCACCGACTCGCAGAGTACGGCGTTCGCGGTGTTCCAGCCGGTTCCGGGTGAACCACGCCCAGAGCTCAACGGCAGTGGGCCGGGCGAACTTTCGTACATCACCCACGAGGTGACCGACTCGACGGCGTTCAAGGCGTTCTACAGCCGCGTGTTGTACTGGACGTTCGAACCCGGCAGCATCGAGGATGGCTGGCAGGTGGAGCAGACCCACCCGATGGCGGGTGTCGCCGGCGGCAGCACCCAGCAGGTGACCGTGCCGATGTGGACCGTGGCCGACATCGACGCCGCGGTGGCCCGGGTCCGCGAGGCCGGCGGCGCGATCATCGAGGAGCCGTCGCAACGGCCCTACGGGAAGATGGCGCAGTGCACCGACGACCAGGGCACGCGCTTCTACCTCGGCGAGTTCTGATGCGATTTGTGTGCGTTCGAGAGCGGTGACCGCTCCGAAAACGCACACAAATCGCTCAGAGGACGTCGGAGATCGGTGCACCCGCAGCGATCTTGGCGCGAACCTTCATCACCTTGCCCGGCATGCCGCCGCCGACCACCCCGGCGACGACGCCGTCGCGTTCGTAGAACGCGAGGAACTTGCGGCCGTCGTCCTCGACGACGTGGACGATGTCGGTGGCCTCCGGTTCACCGAGGCATTGGATCTTGACGTCGTACTGGTCGCTCCAGAAGTAGGGCACAGTGACGGCGGCAGGCGCGTCCTTCCCCAGCATCGCCGGCACCAGAGCGCGGGCCTGGTCGGCGACATTGCTCCAATGTTCCACGCGCACTTGATGTCCCACGGTGTTGCGCCAGGACGCGACATCTCCGATCGCCCACACGTGCGGCGCGCTGGCACGGCCGGCCGCATCGCACACCACACCGTTGTCGACCGCGACGCCGCTGCCTTCCAGCCAGGCCGTCGCGGGATGCGAGCCGATGCCCACCACGACGAGATCCGCGTCGAGTTCGGTGCCGTCGGACAGCACCACCTTCTCCACTTTGTCGGTTCCGCGGACCTCACCGACTCCGATGCCGCACCGCACGTCGACGCCTTCGGCGCGGTGCAGCCGCGCCACCAGCGACCCGATCCGCTCGCCGAGCACCGACGCGAGCGGCGCGGGTTGCGGCTCCACCAGAACGACGTCGACGCCAAGGCCGCGCAGACTGGCAGCCACCTCGCAGCCGATGAACCCGGCGCCGACGACGACCGCATGCCGCGCCGAGTCGGCCTCCCCGCGCAGCTTCAGGCTCTCGTCGAACGACCGCAGCACGTGGATGCCCGGCAGGTCGGGGAACGACGGAATGCGCTTGGGCACTAGGCCGGTCGCGATGATCAGCTCGTCGTATCCCAGTTCACTGCCGTCGGTCAGCGTCACCGTCCTCGCGTCGGTGTTGACCGAACATGCGCCCTTGCCGAGCAACACGGTGATGTCGTTCTCTTCATAGAACTCAGCAGGCTTGAGGGTGACGTCGTCGGTCTCGGCGCGCAGCACCTCCTTGGACAGCGGCGGCCGGTCGTACGGCAGATGCACTTCGTTGCTGACGATCGTGATCGGTCCGGTGTACTCCGAACGGCGCAGCTGCTCAGCGGTTCGCGCGGCAGCCAGCCCGCCACCGACGATGACGACGCCCCCACTAGTAGTCACGTGGCGTTCTTACACGATGGCGCGGCGATATGTACGCCCCCCTGCGGTTGTGGCGACCTCACGGCCGCCGCTCGATGATGTTCGACAACACCACGATGCTCTCACTGCGCTCGATATCGGCACTGGAACGGATGCGTTCCAGTGCCTCCTCGAGGTGCCGCATATCGCGGGCCAGCACATGCAGGATGGCGTCCGATGTACCCGTAACGGTTGCAGCACTGACCACTTCGGGGATGTCCACCCAGGCCGCGCGGAGCTCGGCGGGGGCGATGGTGCCGTGGCAGAACACCTGCACGTAGGCCTCGGTCGTCCAGCCGAGCGCATTGCGGTCGACGACGGTTGTGAAGCCGCGGATGACCCCGTTGTCGAGCATGCGGTCGACCCGCCGTTTGACGGCCGGAGCCGAGAGGTTGACCCGCTCCCCTATCTCGGCGAACGTGGCCCTGGCGTGCTCGGCGAGTTCGGCCAGAATGCGCTCGTCGGTCTCGTCCAGACGGTCCATGATCACTCCTACGCAATAAACCGCCGTCATCGTATCTCTGACGCAACAGATCGCACGCATATACGCAATGAGTGGCGATTGATTGCAAATTGGATCCCTTATACCGTCTAATTCATGACGATCTCTGATGTCGCCGCCGTTGCGGCTCCGGTATCCGATGTCGCCGCAACACGGAGGCGCAGCGGCGCCGACAAACCACGTGAGCGGGCGCGCACTCGCCACTACGCCATGACGGCCCCGACCTTCTTCGCCGTCGAGTACGCCATCAACCCGTGGATGGACACTTCGACGGCCGTCGACACCCACGTCGCGATGAATCAGTGGGAGACCCTGCGCCAGACATATAAGGAACTCGGGCACACCGTTGAGTTGGTCGAGCCCGTCGCCGGCCTGCCCGACATGGTCTACGCCGCCAACGGCGGCCTGCTGGTGAACGGGAAGGCCGTGGTCGCCCGGTTCGCCTACCCGCAGCGCGCGGGCGAGTCCGCCGCCTACGCCGAATGGATGACACGCCACGGCTTCGATCCTGCCGAGACCCGCCACGTCAACGAGGGCCAGGGTGATCTACTCGTCGTCGGCTCAATCGTGTTGGGCGGCTACGGCTTCCGGACCGAGCGCCAAGCTCATGCCGAGATCGCCGCTCTGGTGGGGATGCCGGTGGTGAGCCTCGAGCTGGTCGACCCGCGGTTCTACCATCTCGACACCGCGCTGGCGGTGCTCGACGACACCACGATCGCGTATTACCCACCGGCGTTCAGCGACGAGTCACGCGCTCGGCTGCTCGACCTGTTTCCCGACGCCATCGAGGTGGCCGCCGCCGACGCGTCCGTGCTCGGCCTCAACGCCGTGTCCGACGGCCTCAACGTCGTCCTCCCCGCCGCCGCAAAGGGCTTCGCCGAGCAGTTGCGCGAGGCGGGGTTCCGCCCGATCGGTGTCGACCTGTCCGAACTACTCAAGGGCGGCGGATCCGTCAAATGCTGCACGCTGGAGGTACATCCGTGACGATGCTGGACTCTGTGACCGCTTCCGAGGCTGCGATCGCCGTCGACGACCACTACGTCGCCCACAACTACTCGCCGCTGCCGGTGGTGGCCGCCGCCGCCGAAGGCGCCTGGATCACCGACGTGGAGGGCCGCCGCTACCTGGACTGCCTGGCGGCCTACTCGGCGGTTAACTTCGGGCACCGCAACCCGGAGATCGCCGCGACCGCCCATGCACAGCTGGACAGGATGACGTTGGTCAGCCGGGCGTTCCACTCCGATGCGCTCGGACCGTTCTGCGAAGCGCTGGCCGAGCTGTGCGGCAAGGACATGGTGTTGCCGATGAACAGCGGCGCCGAAGCTGTGGAGAGCGGCATCAAGGTCGCCCGCAAATGGGGCACCGATGTCAAAGGCGTGCCCGAGGGCAATATTGTGGTGGCGCGCAACAACTTCCACGGCCGCACCACCACGATCATCAGCTTCTCCGATGACGAGGCAGCGCGTCGGGGCTTCGGCCCGTACACGCCGGGCTTTCGCTCGGTGCCGTTCGGCGACGCCGACGCGATGGCCGCCGCGATCGACGACGACACCGTCGCGGTGCTGATCGAGCCCATCCAGGGCGAGGCCGGCATCATCGTGCCGCCCGACGACTACCTGCCGCGGGTCCGCGCGCTGTGCACCGAGCGCAACGTGCTGATGATCGCCGACGAGATCCAGTCGGGACTGGCACGGACGGGGCGCACCTTCGCCTGCGAGCACTGGGGCGTGGTTCCCGACATCTATCTCCTCGGCAAAGCCCTTGGCGGCGGCGTGGTTCCGTTGTCGGCGGTGGTGGCCAACCGCGACATCCTCGGGGTCCTGCATCCCGGCGAGCACGGCTCGACGTTCGGTGGCAACCCGTTGGCCGCCGCGATCGGCAGCACTGTCGTAGGCATGCTGCAGCGTGGCGAATTCCAGGCTCGCTCAACCGAACTCGGTGAGCGCCTGCACGCACGGCTGCGTGCCCTAATCGGGCATGGCGTGATCGCGGTGCGCGGCATGGGACTGTGGGCCGGCGTCGACATCGACCCT
>JAVRPG010000036.1:0-4089 GCA_032162325.1 Mycobacterium sp.
ACCCGAAGTCCCTCTTCGCGCCAAAGGCGTTGGACTTTCTTGTGGTTCACCTGCCAACCTTCACCTCGGGCGTCGTGGTATGCGGGTCGAAACCCCCGGCGGGGATGATCCCTGGCGTAGTCGCGCAGCCAGTCCCGCAGCGCGGCGTCAGGGTCCTGCGGTGTCGTCGCGGCGAGTTCGTGGCGCTGGGTGGTGCGGTGTTGCCCGGCCACGCGGCAGGCGAACCGTTCGCTGACCCCCCGCACGCGCTGGAGGTGACGAACGGCCGCCCGCCGGCGTTCCGGGCTTAGAAGTTTCCCCGCGCGATCTCCTTGAGCGCCGACTTTTCCAACTCGGCCTCGGCCAACAACCGCTTAAGAGAGGCGTTCTCCCGTTCCAGATCCTTGAGCCGTTTGGCGTCCTCGGCTTTCAACCCGCCGAACTGATTACGCCACCGGTGATAGGTCGCTTCCGACACCCCCAGCTCGCGGGACACCGCCGCAGTGTCCTTACCCTCGGCCAGCAGCCGATCGGCGGCCATCAACTTGCGCACGATCTGCTCAGGACTGTGTCGTTTCCTCGTCGCCATGATCTTGTCGAGCCTTCCTGCCCACGTCGTGGGTCGCAAGACTCTCATAAGCCATGGACCAACCGATCGGGGTCAGGCCATGACATCTGCGCCAAGTTGCTCAGCCTCGAGCACGGATTGCCGCCACACCTGATAGCTGGGTGCGCCTCCGGGCCAAAGTTGCACACCGATGCGCAAGGGCCTCATTGATTGGTTGCCCTATCGGACATTTCTATCCCAACGGCAGCGTTGTCCTCTGGTGTGCCGAGGATGTAGCCGTAGCGTGCAGCGACAGCAACGAAATGGGCGATCTCATCCGGGGTCGGTGGCTGAGGCGAACCGATGACGGGGCGCCCGACTTCCAGAAAGAACCGTCCGAGCCGGGCAGTCGTGACAATGAGGTCGATCGCCGGTTTGTCGGAGACATTGCGGTGAGCGTGCAGTGTTCCGCCCGGCACCCGCACGTAGTCTCCGGCGTGAGCGTCCCGCCATTCCAGGCCGTGGTCCCCGTGCACCAGCACCTGCTGCGTGCCGTCGACGATATAGAAGTCTTCGGCGTCGTCATGGCTATGCAGCGGCACCGTCACGCCGGGCGGCACCACGCCCCGCATCACGCAGAAGTCCGCGTCCGCATCGCCTGGCCACCTTAGGAATTCGACCGTTGGCCCGAACACGTCCAGAGCGTCGGCAGGTGTCCCTTCGGCGATCCGGTAAACGACGTTGCTGATGTGCTGCGTAGGTTCCATGTGCTCTCCGATTCTTGTGGCCTGCGGGACGCCGCGTTCCTACATCGGGTGGCTGTGCTGGGCCCAAAGGATCTGCGCGGCGCGTTCGCCGATGATGACGCACGGGGCCATGGTGTTTCCGGTGTTGATGCGGGGCAGGATTGAGCCGTCGGCGATCCGAAGGTGTTCGGTCCCATAGACTTTGAGATTGCTGTCCACCACCGACATGGCGTCGTGGCCCATCTTGGCGGTGCACGTTTGGTGCCAGTAGGGTGAGGCGCCGTCGCGGACGAAGCGCTCCAGCTCGGCGCCCGCCAGATTGCCCGGCATGACTTCGCGCCTGGCGAAGGGCCCAAGCGATGCCGAGTTGCCGATCTCGCGGCACAGTTCCACGCCGGCTATCGCCGCCTTCACATCATCAGGGTCAGACAACGTGTTGGCCTCGATGTGCACCGGGTCGGTCGGATCGGGGCCGGTCAGACGGATCCGCCCGCGGCTTTTCGGCTGTACCACGCCGCCGGCCAGTGTCCAGCCAAACTCGGGCAGACTGAATCTGGCTGCATTCTCTGGACTCGACATCGGATGTTCACCCAGGCAGGTCTGCAAATCCGGGCTGTCCAGGCCAGGGTCGCTCTTCCAGAAGTAGGTCGCCTCGATCCCGGTGTTGCGCGGCGGCAGCGGTTGGCGGTACTCCCAGACACAGTCGAAACGGGGATGGTCCTGCAGGTTCTGGCCGACCCCGGGCAGATGCTGTACGACGGGGATGCCGAATTGCTGCAATTGGGCCTGGTCGCCGATGCCCGATTGCATCAACACTTTGGGGGTGTGGATCGCGCCCAGCGACAGCACCACTTCGGACCCCGCGCCAACGCGGTGGACGGCGCCGTTGTAGGAGAACTCCACGCCGGTGGCCTGGCTACGTTCAAAGGTCACTCGGGTCATCAGAGCGCCGGTGAGCACGGTCAGATTCGGCCGGTGCAAAATGGGGGAAACGTAGGAACGAAACACCGACTGGCGAATACCGTTGCGGGCTCGCAGATCTACGATCGACGCGCCGCCGTCGCCCTCCATCATTTGACCGTTCGGGTTCTCAAACGTCGGGATCCCCACCGAGCGGGCACCCTGGAGCGCTGCGGGTGCGATCGGGTTGGGATCGGGTGCGGGTTCGATGTGAACCGGCCCTCCCGTTCCGCGGTAGTCGGGATCGGGGCAACCATGCCAATCCTCGATGGACAGGTAAATATTCAACACCGACTCATAGCTCCACGCCCTGTCGCCGGCCTCGGAAGCGACGTAGTCCCAATCGTTTTTGTGCCCGCGCGACCACATCATGCCGTTGATGCTCGAACCGCCCCCTAACACCTTGCCCATCGACATAGGAATCGAGCGGCCGTTCACGTGGGAGCTGGGCTGCGACAAAAAGTTCCAGTCCCGCTCGCTGCCCAGGTTCAACAGCCACTGGTCGGCTTCCATCACCGCGGGTATGTCATCGGCGCCACCGGCCTCCAACAGCAGCACACTTACATCGGCATTATCCGATAGTCGACGCGCCACCACCGAACCCGACGAGCCCGACCCGCAGACAATGAAGTCGTACTGCGGCCTTACCTCGGCACCTGGCTGGTGCTGAGCACGACGAGCGGGGTTGTTCTTCATATCCTCTTCTCACTTCAGATGATTTGGTAGCAAGGCTTTCCAGCCGCATCAGCTGCGCGGGTGAGCGCGATCTTCGTTGGCGCCTCACGCGAATTGAAGACCGATCGGGAGGCGGGTGCGACCGGTCAACGGAGTGAGCGCAACGACCTCAGGTCAGATATTCGGGTGGCCGGGCGAGGTGAAGGGAATCGGCCGAAACGCGCCGGTGCGCAAGCTATCCCGCCACGACACCTGGTGGTGCGGCGAGACGGCGTTGCAACCCGAAGGAGTTGGGCTGCTTACCGATTCCGCAATTCGATGTGGGCGTTCGCATAACTGCGACGGTAGCCACTCTTACCGCGGCGTTCCTCCGACAGCGCTTAGGTCCGCGCTATCGAGCTAATGATTCGCGTTTGAGCGAGGGTCGGGTGCCGCCGACGAACCCCACGAGCTCCACTCCACACAACGCGCCTGGGGCGACCCGATGATGCAGCACGTTGCTGGCATGTCCGCCTGTGTTACGTATGCGGCACGAATGCGGCACCATCTGACGAACGCGAATCATTAGCCAAATAGCGCGGATTGATGAGCGCGCCGAGGAACGCCGGCGATGAACTGCTTAGCCTCGCCACCATGATCGAAGGACCAAGCATGAGACGAGCCGACAACGACACATGGGACCTGGCGTCCAGCGTGGGAGCCACCGCGACGATGGTGGCAGCGGCCCGCGCAGTACCACCCGCAGCCCCGACCCGTTGATCAGCGATCCCTTCGCGGAGCCGTTAGTCAAGGCGGTGGGCATTGATTTCTTCGCCCGGCTGGCCGGCGGTGAGCTGCAACCAAGCGACATCGACGACGATACCGTTCCCGGCGTGCAGCAGATGGCCGACGTGATGGCGGTGCGCACCCGATATTTCGACCAGTTCCTCACCCACGCGGCCGGTGCCGGCGCGCGCCAGGCGGTGATCCTGGCTTCCGGACTCGATTCACGCGCCTACCGGCTGCGGTGGCCGGCGGGAACAACGGTGTTCGAAATCGACCAGCCAGAGGTCATCGAGTTCAAGACCGCAACGCTGACCGATCTCGGTGCCACGCCGACAGCCGACCATCGAGCGGTGGCAGCCGATCTGCGACAGAACTGGCCAGCTACGTTGCGGCAAACCGGACTTGACGCCGATCTGC
>JAVRPG010000037.1:0-4950 GCA_032162325.1 Mycobacterium sp.
CCGGTGGACAGGGCGGACACGACCAGGGGCCCCCGCCGGGTGGGCACGATCAGGGACACCCGCCCGGCGATCAGGGTGGACCGGGTGGTCCCGGTGGACCGGGTGGTCCCGGTGGACCGCCTCCTCGTGGTGGCCCGTCGCCGGGAGACCACAACCCCGCCTGGGGGCCACCGCCGCCCGATCAGGGCTGGCGCGGCATCGACGACGGTAGGCGCGATCACCAGCCGTTCAATTACAACGGGAGCTGGGTGACGCCGATCTACAACCCCGACTTCAACAACTGGGGCTTCTGGTTCTTCGGAATCTGGATTCCGCTGTAGACCCGGTCCTGGTGTCGCGAACGGCAATCAACTACAGTGCGTAGTAGATCCATTCGCGACACCGGGAGCGGTCCATGCGACGGGCATTTCAGGTATTTCTCGCATTGTTCGGCGTCATCGTGATCGGCATTTCTCTCGCGCATTTCGCGATCGGCCCCCAAGCGATCATCGGCGGCGCGGCGGCAAATCCGACGATGGCCGGCGAGGACCGGTTCTTCGCCGGACTGCTTCTGTGCTACGGGATCGCGCTGCTATGGTGCGCGCGCGACGTGCACGACAAACGCGTCTACGTCGAACTGCTGGCCGCGGCGTTCCTCGTCGGCGGGATCGGTCGACTCCTCGCGGTCCTGCTCGACGGCCCACCTCATCCGTTCTACGTCGCGATGCTCGTGCTCGAGCTGGCGCTGCCGCCGTTGATGGTCGTCGTGGCCAGGCGGGTCGCCGCACCGGCATAGTCCGCCGAAATCCGATTCCGGTACGCCGGATGGCGGATTCGCGTGCAATATGCCGGATCTCACCCGTACGTTCGTGGCGTGTTGCGGTCCGCGTGCGACGGCGCGCGCGGGGACCCCGGGTACTTCAACACTTCGGACAGGTTCAGCGGGAGGCCGACGAACAACAGGCCCGCGAGAGCCGCAGCCCCGCCGGCAACGGTGTTCGCGAAGTCGGTCCATGCCGCAAGGTCGTAGGCGGTCATGCCAGATATGCCACCGCATCACGGAAGCGTTCAGCCGCGGCGCGCAGCGCAGCGACCTCGGGTCCTGCACGCAGCACCTCGCGTGAAACCGCGGGCAGCAGCTGCCCGCGGTGAGCCCCACCAAAGCCGCCGAGCGTTTCGGGCCGTCCGCCCTGCGCGCCGACCCCCGGCACCAGGACAGGACCACCCAGTGCGCTGACGTCGGGCGGGTCGGACACGGTCGCGCCGACGACGACGCCGACGGGGCCGGGCTCGTCCGATGACTCGCGATTGACCGCGGCGGCGGCGTCGACGATCGACTGCGCGACTGTCCGGCCGCCGGCGTCGGCCCGCTGCACGCCGGCGCCCTCGGGGTTTGACGTGGCGGCCAGCACGAACACGCCTCGACCATTCTTCGCGGCCGTGTCGAGAAGCGGCTGAAGGGAACCGAATCCGAGATATGGCGAGGCGGTCACCGCGTCCGCGGCCAACGGTGAATCGCCCAGCCAGGCGTCGGCGTAGGCCGCCATTGTCGAGCCGATGTCGCCGCGTTTGGCGTCGGCCAGCACCAGCACCCCCGAGGCCCGCAACGCGCCGATTGTGCGCTCCAGCGTCGCGAAACCCTGCGCGCCGAACGCCTCGAAGAACGCGACCTGCGGCTTGACCACGGCGAAATCGGCGAATGCGGCGACGCAGACGTCGCAGAACTTGGCGAGCCCGTCGGCGTCGACGGTCAGGCCCCAGGCGCGGATTAGTTCGGGATGCGGGTCGATGCCGGGGCAGAGCGGCCCTCGCCGGGATACCGCTTCGGCCAGCCGGCGCCCGAACCCGCCCACCGCTACGACCCCAGCACGCTGTGCAGCTCCTGCAGCGACATCACATCGATGTCGCCGCGGATGGCGGCCTCGATGCCCTGTACTGCGGCGGACGCGCCCTGAACGGTCGTCACGCACGGGATGTTCATTGCCACTGCGGCCGAGCGGATTTCGTACCCGTCGATGCGCGGACCGGAGTTGCCGTACGGGGTGTTGATCACCATATCGATCTCGCCTGCGCGTATGGCGTCGACCGCCGACAACTTCGGCCGGCCGTCGCCGGGCGGTTCGAAGTGCTTGCGCACCTCGTCACAGGGTATGCCGTTGCGCCGCAACATCTCCGCGGTGCCTTCGGTGGCCAGCACCCGGAATCCCAAGTCGGCCAGCCGTTTCACTGGGAACACAAGTGACCGCTTGTCACGGTTGGCCACCGAAACGAATACCGTGCCCTCGGTGGGCAGGGAACCATAGGCGGCGGTCTGGCTCTTCGCGAACGCGCTGCCGAAGTCATGGTCGATGCCCATGACTTCACCGGTCGACTTCATCTCCGGGCCCAGTAGCGAGTCGACCTGTGCGCCATCGGCCTTGCGGAACCGGTGGAACGGCAGCACGGCCTCCTTGACGGCGACGGGCGCGTTGCGCGAGGTGGTGGCGCCATCACCGGTCTTGGCCAGAATGCCCTCGTTTCGCAGCTGGGCGATGCTGGCGCCCAGCATGATTCGCGCGCAGGCCTTTGCCAGCGGCACAGCTGTGGCCTTTGACACGAACGGCACGGTGCGGCTGGCGCGTGGATTGGCCTCCAGCACGTAGAGCACATCGTCCTTGAGCGCATACTGCACGTTGAGCAGGCCGACCACCCCGATACCGCGCGCGATCGCCTCGGTGGCGCGCCGCACCGACTCGATATCGCTGCGGCCCAACGTGACCGGTGGCAGCGCGCACGCCGAGTCGCCGGAGTGGATCCCGGCCTCCTCGATGTGTTCCATGATGCCGCCGATGTAGACCTCGGTGCCGTCGCACAGCGCGTCGACGTCGATTTCGATAGCGTCCTCGAGGAACCTGTCGACGAGCACCGGGTGTTCGGGCGACAGCTGCGTGGCGCGGGTGATGTAGCCCTCCAGCGTCTCGTCGTCGTAGACGATCTCCATACCTCGCCCACCAAGCACGTACGACGGCCGGACCAGCACCGGGTAGCCGATGTCGGCGGCGATCCTGCGCGCCTGCTCGAAGCTCGTGGCCATGCCGAATTTCGGTGCAGGCAGCCCCGCGGCCCGCAGCACTTCGCCGAACGCGCCGCGGTCCTCGGCGAGATCAATAGCTTTGGGGCTGGTACCGACGATCGGCACGCCGGCTTTCTCCAGCCGCTCCGCCAGCCCCAGCGGCGTCTGCCCGCCGAGCTGCACGATGACGCCGACGACACCGGGACCGCCCTTGCCGGAAGCGGATTCGGCGTAGTAGACCTCGAGAACGTCCTCGAACGTCAGCGGTTCGAAGTACAGCCTGTCGGCGGTGTCGTAGTCGGTGGACACCGTCTCCGGGTTGCAGTTGACCATGACGGTCTCAAAGCCGGCCTCGCTCAAAGTGGTCGCGGCGTGCACGCAGCTGTAGTCGAACTCGATGCCCTGCCCGATCCGGTTGGGTCCGGAGCCGAGAATGAGCACCTTCGGCTTCTGGGTTTGCGGGGCGACCTCAGTCTCGGCAGCCGGGTCGAGTTCGTAGCTGCTGTAGTGGTAGGGCGTCTTGGCCTCGAACTCCGCAGCGCAGGTGTCGACGGTCTTGAAGACGGGGTGGATGCCGAGCCGCTGACGCAGCGCCCGCACGCCGACCTCCCCGGCCAATTCCGGCCGCAGCGCGGCGATCTGACGGTCCGATAGCCCGAAATGCTTGCTGCGCCGCAACAGCGGCTCGTCCAGCACGGGTGCGTCCAACAGCTCCGAACGCAGTTTGACGAGCCCGGCGATCTGCTCGACGAACCACGGGTCGATGCCCGATGCTTGCGCGACCGCCTCGACCGTGGCACCGAGGCGGAGCGCCAGTTCCATGTCGTAGAGCCGGCCGTCCGTGGGGGTCTTGAGGCCCTCCAGCAGTTCGTCGACGTCCGCCTCAGGGTCTGGGGCGGTCCAGAACCCTGCGCGGCCCGTCTCCAGGGAGCGCATCACCTTGCCGAGCGCCTCGATGAAGTTGCGGCCCAACGACATCGCCTCACCGACGGATTTCATTGTGGTGGTCAGAGTGGGGTCCGCGCCGGGGAACTTCTCGAACGCGAACCGGGGTGCCTTGACGACGACGTAGTCCAGCGTCGGTTCGAAGCAGGCGGGCGTTTCCTTGGTGATGTCGTTGAGGATCTCGTCGAGCGTGTAACCGATCGCCAATTTGGCGGCGATCTTGGCGATCGGGAAGCCGGTGGCCTTCGACGCCAACGCGCTGGACCGCGACACCCGCGGGTTCATCTCGATGACGATGAGGCGGCCGTCTTGTGGGTCGACCGCGAACTGGATGTTGCAGCCGCCGGTGTCGACGCCGACCTCGCGCAGGATCGCGATGCCGAGGTCGCGCATCTTCTGGTACTCGCGGTCGGTCAGCGTCATCGCGGGGGCGACAGTCACCGAGTCGCCAGTGTGCACACCCATCGGGTCGACGTTCTCGATCGAACACACCACGACCACGTTGTCGTGGCCGTCGCGCATCAGCTCGAGCTCGAATTCCTTCCAGCCGAAGATGGATTCCTCGATCAGGACGTTGGCGCTGGGCGAGGCCGCCAACCCGTCGCCGGCCATCCGTTCGACGTCCTCAGCGGAATACGCCATGCCCGAGCCGAGGCCGCCCATGGTGAACGATGGGCGAACGACGACGGGCAGCCCCAGCTCCTCGACCGTCTCGCGGACCTCGTCCATGGTGAAACACACGCGGGAGCTGGCGGATTCGCCGCCGACCTTGGCGACGATATCCTTGAACCGCTGCCGGTCCTCGCCGCGCTGAATGGCCTCGAAGTCGGCGCCGATCAGCTCGACACCGTAGCGATCCAGCGCACCGTTCTCATAGAGCGCGACGGCGGTGTTCAGCGCGGTCTGCCCGCCCAGCGTCGCAAGCAGCGCGTCGATCTTGTTGCCGCGCTCAGCTTGTTGGGCGATGACGCGCT
>JAVRPG010000038.1:0-4294 GCA_032162325.1 Mycobacterium sp.
GGGTGGCCCGGGCCAGCTCGGGCTCCCGGTACAGCAACGCGCAGCAGTCGAACGGCGTGAACAACCACTTGTGTGGGTCGAGGATGAACGAGTCCGCCTGCTCGAGGCCCTCGTACTTCGGCCGCAGCGAGCGGGCGAAGATGCCTGAGCCGCCGTAAGCGCCGTCGACGTGGAACCACCACCCGCGTTCCTTCGCGAGCGCGCCGACACCGGCAAGGTCGTCGATGATGCCTGCGTTGGTCGTGCCCGACGTGCAGACCACTGCGGCGATGTTGGTCGCATCGGGCGGCACCGCGTCGCGGACGGTATCGGCGGTGAGCCGATGGTCGGGGGTGTCGATGACGAGTGCGTTCATCTCCAGCAGCCGCAGCGTGTTGACGATCGACGAATGCGCATCCGAGCCGACGACCACGCGCAGCCGGCCGGTGGCGCCACGATTCTTGGCCGTCTCCCGCGCGACGGCCAGGGCCGACAGGTTGCCCGCCGATCCGCCCGAGACGAAGCATCCCCCGGACGTCGTTGGCAGGCCGGCCTCGTGCGCGATCACCCGCAGCACGCTGTTCTCCGCGGCGATCGCACCCGAGGCCTCCAGCCACGAGATGCCCTGGATCGAGGCACAGGACACCAGCATGTCGAACAGCAGGCTGGCCTTGGTCGGGGCTGCCGGGATGAAGCCGAGGAACCGCGGGCTGTCCGCCGAGATCACGCTTGGTGCGATCACTGAGGTGTAAACGCCGAGCACTTCGTCGGGCGGACGCGGCCTGTCGCGGATCACGCCGTCGAGCCGTTCGTACAACTCGTCGGCGGACAGTACCCCCTTGTCGAGTGGCACAGGATTCATCCGCAGGCGGTTCTCGGCGTACGCGAGCACGCTGCGCACCATCTGCTCGGTGGTTTGGTCGACCTCGTGCATGGCTGAAGTCTTGCACCGCCGACGATTTGGGTCAGGCAGTCGGAGGTATTGTCTCCGCCCCACTGGCGTTCCAGGATCTCCCGCAGGTATCAGACGATATCGTCGCCGAACACCACGTCACGCAGGTAGCCGACCGCGTAAGCCGGAATCCGTTCTGGCATACGCCAATTCTCGCGGCCGCGCGCGGCCTGTCGATTACCTGTCAGGTCAGATCTTGTGCGGAACGTCGTTGACCAGTCCGCCGTCCATGACGAACTCCGCGCCGGTGGCGTAACGCGATTCGTCGCTGGCGAGGAAGACGACGAACGTCGACACCTCGTCGGACTGCCCAGGCCGTCCCAGCGGGATGGTGAGCATGTTGTCGGGGAAGTGCTTGGTCATCGGGGTGCGGATGAAGCCGGGGTGGATCGAGTTCACCCGTATCTGATGCGGCCCGAGTTCCAGCGCCGCCGACTTGGACAGGCCGCGCACCGCCCACTTGGACGCCACATACGGGTGCACCATGACGGCGCCGCGCATGCCCTCGATCGAGGAGACGTTGATGATCGATCCGCCGCCCGCCGCCTTCATCGCTTCGACCGAAGCCTGCATGCCAAGGAACGTGCCCGTCAGGTTGACGTCGATGACTTTCTGCCACTTCTCCATGTCGAACTTGCCGATCTGGCCGAGAGCGACGATGCCCGCGTTGTTCACCAGCACGTTGAGCTTGCCGAACTCGTTTACGGCGGTGGCGACCGCGGCGTCCCACTCGTCGGCCTGTGTGACGTCGAGATGGACATAGCGCGCGGCGTCACCGATCTCGTCGGCCAGTGCCTTACCTTCCTCGTCGAGGATGTCGCCGATTACCACCTTGGCGCCCTCGGCCACCAGCGCCCGCGCGTGCTCGGCGCCCATTCCCCGAGCGCCGCCACTGATCAGTGCAACTTTTTCGTCCACGCGTCCCATGACGGGCCAGGTTACCTTGCGCGCGTGCTACAAGTAGAACCTGTTCCAGTTTTGCGGAAGGAAAGAACTATGGCGATCCGGGTAGCGCTCATCGGCACCGGCAATTGCGGCAGCCGCGCACTGAAGCAACTGGTGAACGACGCGCGCTTCGACCTGACCGGTGTCTGGGTGTCGTCGGACGTCAAGGTCGGCAAGGACGCGGGCGAGCTGGCCGGGCTGGACGTCACGACCGGTATCGCCGCGACGAATGACCTCGACGCGATCATCGCGTCCAAACCCGACTGCATCGTGTACTGCGCGATGGGCGACACCCGGCTGGCGGAGGCGATGGCCGACGTTCGGTGCATCCTCGCCGCGGGTATCGACGTGGTGGGGTCGGGGCTCGGGGTGTTGCAATACCCGTGGCAGGTGATTCCCGACAAGTACATCGAACGCGTTGAAGAGGCTGCGCAAGAAGGTAATTCGAGTGTCTTCATGACGGGGGTCGATCCCGGATTCGCGACGGATCTCCTGCCTTTCGCGTTGGCCGGTACGTGCCAGAGCATCGAGCAGGTGCGAACGATGGAGATCGCCGACTACGCGACCTACGACGGGGCGACGGTGATGTTCGACGTCATGGGCTTCGGTAATGAAATCGGCGACTTCCCCATGTTGTTCCTGCCGGGCGTGCTCAGCATCGCCTGGGGCACGGCCATCCGGCAGCTCGCGGCGGGCCTCGGGATCGAGGTCGACGAGATCAGAGACTCCGTCGAACAGGAGCCCGCCCCCGAGGACTTCGACATCGCGGCGGGTCACATCGCCAAGGGCACCGTGGCGGCACTGCGCTTCCAGATCGAGGGCATGGTCGAGGGCAAGCCGGTGATCGTCGTCGAGCACGTCACCCGGCTGCGCGGCGACCTGCGACCGGACTGGGCCCAGCCCGCGCAGCCAGGCGGGTCGTACCGTGTCGAGATCATCGGCGAGCCGTCCTACGCCATGGACGTCTGCCCAACGAGCCGGAAAGGCGACCACAACTACGCGGCCATCCTCGCGGCGGCGGGCCGGATCGTGAACGCCATCCCGGACGTCGTCGCCGCGCCGCCCGGCATCCGGGCCACGCTGGACATGCCGCTGGTTACCGGAAAAGGGTTATACGCCAGCTAAGAGTTGGCCCGTATCGGGTCATGCAGCGCCAAACAGCTTGGGGTGCTGTTGTTTTCGGCTGGTCCCGCGACGTCCAGGCGTGCCTGGTCTGTTCGGGTGGGCGAGCCTCGATCCCTTTGCGCGACAACCCCAGCCGCTCTCTCAGAGCTTTTGGATCGGCGCGGCGTTCATTATGCGCTGCCCGATACGCCCGACAGCGCGCCGCGGCGTCACGCTGCACGGCCCGCCGCAGCCGCAACACCGCACCCCACTGCCGCTCCAGGCGTTTACGAACGCGTGTGTCGGTGACGTCGAGTTCCAGGCGGATCACTGATACCGGCCCGGTGTAGTTGAAGTTCGGGGCCTTCGACCTACCCCGCCGACGCGCCACCACCACCTCACCACTGATAGCGGTCGTGGTGTCGATAGGCGCGGTTGCCATAGGGCCGATGAAACCATCACCCACCGACAACGAACCATCGGCCAACGGGTGGGCGTCGGCCTCGGCGGCTACCGCGGTATGGTCACCATCACCGCCGCGCGCCTGCGACCACACCGGCCGCATCATCCGTGATCAGCAGTGCCGAGCCCGCCGGGAGACCACAGCCCACGTCGAACAAGTCATGGCCCGACTCAACGGCCCGTGAATGCTCCGCCAATGCCGTCGCCGCGGCGACGCGATCAACCACGGTCTCCGAGTCGCCGCCGGATTGCGGAACCGCAAGACACACAGCCAGTTACGGGTCAACTCCTAGTTAGGCTATAGCGCATGAGTTCGCTGCCGCCGCCGCCGAATACGGTCGCGGAGATCGGCGCGAGCGCGTCCGGGCCGCAGGTCGGGGCGTTCTTCGATCTGGACGGCACGGTGGTCGACGGGTTTACCGCAACTGCGCATGCCGGTGACCGCATTCGGCGCCGGCAAGCGCGGATCGGCGAGGTGCTGGGGGTCATCGAGGCGTCGATGCGATACCGATTCGGCCGGATGCAGTTCGAGCGGCTCATGACAAGGGCCGCGGGTTATCTGCGGGGTGAATCCCTGGCCGAACTCGACGAACTCGGCGAGCGGCTGTTCGTCGAGCGCGTCTCCTCACGCGTCTTTCCCTACATGCACGAGGTCGTGCGGGCCCATCAGCAGCGGGGCCACACCGTGGTGTTGAGCTCGTCGGCGCTCACCATCCACGCCGAACCCGTCGCCCGTTACCTGGAGATCACCCACGTGCTGTGCAACCATTTCGAGCTCGGCGATGACGGCCGACTCACCGGCCGGATCGCCTGGCCAGTCATCTGGGGACGGAACAAGGCGGCCGCGGTGCA
>JAVRPG010000039.1:0-3509 GCA_032162325.1 Mycobacterium sp.
GACGAGCATCGAGGCCGGATCGGTGGTCGGGTCGCTGGACCAACCCGGGCCGACCAGTGACTGCACCTCGCGGATCTGCGCCGACAGCGCGGCGATCAGGACGCTCGGCACGGCTAGACCCCGGCAATCAAACGTCCGCCGTGGGCGTCGGCCTCCTCGTAGGCGCCCGCCGAAGCGCGCGCGGTGTCGCATCCCGCCGCGACCCTGTCGCCAAGGGCGGCCACCGCGCGGGACGCGTGCGTGGTGGCGTCGGCCAGCGCGGCCAGGAAGCCTGTGCCGACAGGACCCAGCATCGAGCCCGCAGCGGCACCAGGCATCGACGACAAGACCGCAGCGACGGCGGCGAGATCGACTGCCTGCGCCGAGCTGGCGGCGCCGAAGGCGCGGATGGCGTCGGTATCGGCGAACATGCGGTTAGGACGGCCACGGCGACTGTTCGGTTCCACTAGGGTCCGGCGTATGGATGTGCGCGTCGTCGAGCACCCACTGGCCGCTGCGCGGCTGACCACTCTGCGCGACGAGCGCACCGACAACGCGGCGTTCCGTGCGGCGCTGCGCGACCTGACCCTGATGTTGGTGTACGAGGCGACACGCGACGCCGCCTGCGAAACCGTCCCGGTGCGAACACCGCTGGCCGAGACCACCGGGTCACGGTTGGCCAATCCACCGCTGCTGGTTCCGGTGCTGCGCGCCGGGCTGGGCATGGTCGATCAGGCCCACGCGCTGATTCCCGAGTCGCGCGTCGGGTTTGTGGGTGTGGCCCGCAACGAGGAAACGCATGAGCCCACACCGTATTTGGAGTCGCTGCCCGACGATCTGAGCACGCAGCCGGTGATGGTGCTGGACCCGATGGTGGCCACCGGCGGCTCGATGGCACACACCATCGGGCTGCTGCATTCCCGCAACGCCGTCGACATCACCGCGGTGTGCGTCGTCGTCGCACCCGAAGGCATTGCGTTACTGGAGAAGGTGGCTCCGGACCTGCGGCTGTTCACCGCGGCCATCGACGAACGGCTCAACGACATCGCCTACATAGTGCCGGGTCTCGGCGACGCGGGGGATCGGCAGTTCGGTCCGCGTTAGAAACGCTGCGCGACGCTGACCAACTCGTCCTGAACGGCGCGTGCCTTGGCCCGGGTGGCCGCGAGATCGCCGACTGTAGAGCAGCGAACCTCGATGTAAGACTTGACTTTTGGTTCGGTACCCGATGGCCGTACGACCATCCTGACCCAATTGTGGTCGTCGCCGCCGAAGAAGATGAGCGCATCGGTCCGCCGCTGACCCCGATCTTGCAGCAGATCGGACACCGTCACGTCGAAGCCTGCGAGCCGATCGGGTGGCGTCGCGCGCAGCCGGGCCATCATCGCTTCGGCCTCATCGGCGTGGGCGACGCGTCGCGACACGGCGGTCGTGGTGTGCACACCATGGCGCACGGCGAGGTCGTCGAGCGCGTCGAGCACCGTGCGGCCCTGATTCCGCAGCGCGGCAACCAGATCGCAGGCCAGCACGGCCGCGCTGATGCCGTCCTTGTCACGGACCGCGCCCGGATCGACGCAGTGGCCGATCGCCTCTTCGTAGGCGTAGACGAGCGTGCAGCCGGGCAGACCGACGTCGGCTCGGGACAACCACTTGAACCCGGTGAGCGTCTCGACGTGCTGGGCGCCGTGGTCGTTGGCGATGGCGGCCAGCATGCGCGACGACACCACCGTGCTGGCCACCGCGGTAGCCTCCGTGACGGGACCGGGTTCGATCTGCGAAAGGATGTAATCACCCAGCAGCCAACCGGTTTCGTCGCCCGAGAGCATGCGCCAGCCGTCCGGCGCCGCCACCCCGATCGCGCAACGGTCGGCGTCGGGGTCGAGTGCGATGGCGATCTCGGCGTCGACGTCCGCGGCCAGCTTCAGCAGCGCGTCGACGGCGCCGGGCTCCTCCGGGTTGGGGAAGGCCACCGTGGGGAAGTCTGGATCGGGTGCGAACTGGCTCTCGACGACGTGCACGTCGGTAACCCCGGCGCGCGCCAGGGCGTCCATCACGAACTCGCCGCCCACCCCGTGCAACGGCGTCAGCGCCACCCGCACCGACCCGTGCGTGTGCCGGACGTGGGCCGCACGATCGACGTAGTGCTGAACCTCCTCGACGCCCGACAGTGTCACGGGCTGTCTGGGGATTTCGTCGGCGTGCGGGGCCTCGGCGATGGCGTGTTCGATCTCGCGGTCGGCTGGCGGCACGATCGGGAACCCGCCCTCGAAGTACACCTTGTAGCCGTTGTCGGTGGGCGGGTTGTGGGATGCGGTGATCTGGATGCCCGCGGCCGCGCCGGTATGGCGGACGGTGAATGCCACCACGGGCGTCGGCACGGCCGCGAACATCAGTGTGACGGGAAATCCCTGGGCGGCAAGGACTTCCGCCGCGGCGAGAGCGAACTCTTCGGATCCGTAGCGGGTGTCACGGCCGACCACGACATGCTGTCCGGCCAGGCCACGGTCCCTTAATACCTTGGCCACCGCCCAGCTGGTGCGCAGGACGACGGCCAGGTTCATTCCGTTCGGCCCGCCGCGCAGCGGCCCACGCAAACCCGCCGTCCCGAACGTCAGGGGTTGGCAGAACCGCTCGTCGAGCTCCTCCTCGCTGAGCGCCGCCAACTCGGCGGCGGTCTGCGGATCGGGGTCGTGAGAGATCCACTCCTGCGCCGCCGCCCCGGTCCGCGACGAAGTCATACGGTCAGTGTGCCCGCTTTCGCATCTGCGTAAGCCAGCTTGTGGAGCACCGGCGCGACGAGCATCAACAGGTCGAACTCCAGCGGTGTGAGGTTGTCGCGCATGGTCGCGTGCAGCCATGTGTCGCGCTCGGCACGATCGGTCTCCAGCAGCGCGGCGCCCGCGCGGGTGAATTCGATGAGCTGCCGGCGCCGATCGGTTTCGTCGGGCCTGCGTTCGATCAGCTCGCGGCTAACCAGTTCGTTGATGCTGTCCGTCAGCGATTGCACCCGCACGTGCAACCGGTTTGCGAGCTCGGCCGGCGTTGTGACGCCGGTGCGGCTGACCTCGCCGAGCAGCTCAAGCTGGCTCAGCGTCAGGCCGTGGTCGGGACGGTGTCTGCGCATCTGCCGGGTCACCGCCATCATCGATTCCCGCAATTCGGTGGCTGGGGAGTCAACGCGGATCATAACTAAGTTATACCTTGGCAAATCTCGCATGTCATCTATATCACCCCATGTTGCTCTCGATAATTAGCAAGGGCATACTTGGGATCAGGATGAGGTGGATGCGACTGATACTCAGGTGGGCGTTGCTGATAGCAGTGACGGCCGCCGTCACCGTCCCGCTTACCCGCGTCGGTGTGCCGTCCGCTGCGCTGTTCGCCGCGCTGGTCGTCGGCGTCGTTCTGGCGTTGGCGTCCTTGGCGCCCAGTCGGGTACCCCGCGGGGCAGGAATTGCCGGGCAGGGGGTGCTGGGCGTCTACATCGGCACCATGGTCCACCAGGACGCCGTCGGCGCACTCGGTTCCGA
>JAVRPG010000040.1:0-7384 GCA_032162325.1 Mycobacterium sp.
CGCCTTCGCCCCCGGTGGCGCTGAGCACTTCGTCGGCGAACGCGAGCGACCGTGAGTCGAAGACGTGCTGGACGCCAAGTGCGCGCAGGTGGTCCCCCTTCTCCGGGGTGCCGGCGGTGGCATACACCGTCGCGCCGAGCCAGCGCGCAAGCTGGACCGCCGCAAGACCGACGCCGCCGGCCGCCGAATGGATGAGGACGCGTTCGCCGCGGCGCAGCCGTCCCTGTTCATGGAGGCCGTAGTAGGCCGTGAGGAACGCGATGGGTATCGAGGCCGCCGCCTCGAAGCTCAGCTGCGCCGGCTTGGCGGCCACCAGGCACGCGCGGGTCGTGACGAACGAGCCGACGCCGTCCATGGCCAAGGCGATGACAGCGTCCCCCACCCTTAAGCCGTCGACGCCATCACCGACTGCGGTGACCGTGCCGGCGCATTCGGTCCCCACCCGCACCGGTCCGTCGACCTGACCCGGGTACAGGCCGAGGGCACGCATCGCGTCGATGAAGTTGAGACCGGCGGCGTGAACACGGATCTCGACCTCGCCCGACCCGGGCAGCCGTCGAGCGACAGCCCGGGCTCGGATGTCGTCGAGCACACCCGGTACCGGATACTCCATCCGGAACGCCACGTCCGTGTCGGGCGCGGGCCGCTGAGCCGGTGCGGGCGGGCGCGCTGGGTGCCGGTCACCGGCGTCGTCGTAGCGGGCCAGCCGCGCGACGTAGCGCAGGCTGCCGCGCAGCGCCACGTCGGCCTCGGGGCCATCCGCCCACAACTCGTCAAACAGAGCCCGAAGCTCTTCGCGACCTCCGCCCGCCGACAGGTCGACCCGCGAACAGCGCAGCTCCGGGTGCTCGTGCTCGATGCTGCGGCCCATCCCCCACAGCGGCGCCTGAGCGATTGACACGGGCTCTACGCCGGCGCCGGCCACCTGTGCCGCCCGCGTCACCAGCCACAGGCGCGGTGTGTCCGGCCAGCCGGCCAGTGTCAGCGCTTGCACGAGATGCAGCACGCTCAACGTGCCACGGACCCGCGCCGACTCCAGCGAGTCGGTCGACGCCTTCGCCGGCGGTGCGGCCAACAGGCTCCACAGGTGCACGACGCCGCGGCAGGGTGGCCGCTTCACCCCGAACGACGCTTCTTCGAGGAGCCGCCGGAGGTGCTGCGGCTGCCCCGGATCGAGGCGGTAACCGCCCGGTCCGAGGCGCTCGAAGTCGACGCCCGGCTCGACTAGCACGCACGTCTGAGAATGCCGTTCGAGGTGATATCGCAGCGCGTCGGAAGTGGCACTATCGCTAAAGATCAGCCAGCTTCCGGCTTCGACCGGCCGGCTCGCCGCGTCGTGATCCGGTGGCCCGAGTCTCGCAGGCTGCCAACGCAGCTCGTAGATCCGGTCGCGCAGATCCTCCTTCGCCGGCGTCTCTCCGGGGACCCGCTGCAGACGCAGCCCCCGGGCCGCGACGGCCACCTGCCCGTCCTCGCGTAGCAGGAACACGTCACCTTCGACGGTGTCCGGCTCGGGGTCCGTCCCCGGGCGCAGCAACGCGTGGCACCATACGCCGCCCAAGTACGTCCCGTGACTTCGCAGCTCGGCCACGCCCACCGGCAGATACGTGTCGCGCGCTCGGCCGGTGCCAACAGGTGCGGGAAGCGTCGCGGCCAGGACCTGGAAGCAGGCGTCGAGGACTTGGCCGTCGACTTCGTCAGCGACTGCGGAGCCGCCCGCCGCTGGCGGCGTCAGCCTGGCGATCGCCTCGCCGTCGCGGCGCCAAATCTCGTCCACGGCCTGGAAGGCCGGCCCGTACTGCAGGCCATGCTCTGCCAGCAGACGGTAGAACGACGGCCCGGGGACCTCCTCACGGCAATGCGTCCGAATGACCTGTGGACGGTGCCGGTCGTCGTCGTCGGCGTCCGGCTCACCCGTGTCGATGGTGCCGCTTGCCAGCAGCGACCACCGCGACGATCCCGACGTTCCGGGTTCGAGAACGTTGCACTCGAACGACACTGCGCCCGGCTGATCTCCGTGGAGTACGAACTGGAGGGTGCGCGGCTGCGCATCGGCGAGCGCGAGCGACCGATGGAAAGCGACGTCGCGGAGCAGGCGCCTCGCTGCGCCGAACACCTCCGCGGCCGCGGCCAAGACAAGCTTGAGGAGAGTCGCCGCCGGGAGGACCGCGGAACCATGCACCCGGTGCTCGGTCAGCACCGGCATCAGCTGGGTGCTGATCTCGATTTCGCAGAGCACCGTCTGCGGGTGCACAGACGAGCGCAGCGGCCCACGCCACGGCAGCTGCTCGGGGGTGGCGCGGCGCGCCGCGGCGGTGCTCCCGACGGTGCCGTCGAGCCAGCAACGATGGCGCTGCCACGGGTAGGTCGGCGCCGCCACGCTTCGGCCACCCCAGGGATGCAGCTGCTCCCACGCAATCGGCTGCCCGCCGGTGTAGAGAGTGCCGAGCGACGCGAGCAGGGTGGCGAGTCCGCCGTCGTCACGGCGCATGGATGGCAGCAGGGTGCAGGCGCGGCCAATGTCCTCCGCGTCATCTCGCACCGCACTCAGCAGGATCGGATGGGGGCTGACCTCGAGGAACGTGTCACGGCCCAGGTCGAGTAACCGCCGCGATGCCGCCGAGAAGCGCACCGGCGAGCAAAGGTTCTCCACCCAGTACGCGTCGTCAAGCGCGCTGCCGGCCAGCAGGTCGCCCGTCACGGTGGAATACATGGGTACCGTCGACGGCGCCGGCCGCACCCCGGCGAGCGCGTCTTTCAGATCGGCGCGCAGCGCGTCCATCTGTGGGCTATGGGAGGCCACGTCCACCGTCACCCACTGACAGAATCGGCCGCGCTGCTGCAGCACGGTGACGAGATCGGTTAACACCGCTGGATCGCCGGAGAGCACCGTCGATCGATGGCTATTGCTCGCCGCGACCGCGACCCGGCTCTCCTGGCCGGCGATGAGGTCCTGCGCCTCTGCAAGGGAGAGCTCGGCGGCTACCATGGCCCCGCGGCGACGCGCCCCCCGGAGCAGCCGGGCCCGACCACAGATCACCTGCGCCGCGTCTTCCAGGCTGAGGGCACCCACGACGTGCGCCGCCGCCACCTCACCCAGACTGTGACCCACCACGGCCTCGGGCTCGACCCCCCACGACCGCCACAGTGCGGCCAGCGCCACCTGGACCGCGAAGATCGCGGGCTGGAGCACGCCGATGTCGCCCAGCCGGGAATCGCTATGGTCGGCGAGAAGTTCCGCGACCACGGATCCGTCCAGGTGCGGGCGCATGGCGCGGTCGCACATGGCCAACGCATCCCTGAACACCGGCTCCTCCGCATGCAACCGCTGTCCCATGCCGCACCACTGCGAGCCCTGACCGGAGAACAGGAAGACCACGCCGGATCGCTGGCCGGGACGGCAACGTCCCGCGGACAGTCCGGGGCGGGGCAGTCCCTCCCGGTAAGCGGCCAGAGACTCGGACAGCTCCTCGGGCGAGTCGCCGACCACGGCCAACCGATGGTCGTGGTGGCCGCGGCGCGCGCCGGCCGTGTGGCAAAGGTCGGCAAGCGGCACCCCGGCGGCGAGGGACAGCTGGTACCGGCCCGCCATTGCGGCCAGGGCCTCGGGAGACCGGGCGGACAGCGGTAAAAGCTCCGCGCGGCCCTCCGCCATCTCATCCCCGGGTCTCGTGGCCCGAACTTGCGGAGCCTCAGTCATGACGACGTGCGCGTTGGCGCCGCCGAATCCGAACGCGCTCACTCCGGCGACTGCTCGGCCGCCGTTCTCTGGCCACGGAGTGAGGGTCTGCGCGACGCGCAATGGCAGGCTGTCGAACGGGATGTGCGGGTTGGGCTCCGCAAAGTTCAGGCTCGGCGGGATCGCCCGATGGCGAAGCGCCAGCGCTACTTTGATGAGCCCGGCCACCCCGGCGGCCGCCTCCAGGTGGCCAATGTTGGTCTTGACCGAGCCGACCAGACACCGGGTGCCCGGCGCCCGGCCCTCCGCCAGGATCGTGCCTAGGGCTTCCGCCTCGATTGTGTCGCCGAGGAACGTGCCCGAGCCGTGCGCTTCGACGTACTGGACCACGCCGGGCGAGAGATCCGCGCGCTGGTAGGCCTCGGCCAATACGGCTTCTTGCGACTGCCGACTGGGTGCCATCAACCCGTTCGTGCGGCCGTCTTGGTTGGTGGCGCTGCCACGGATCACCGCGTAGATCGGGTCAATATCGGCCAACGCCCGGCTCAACGGTTTGAGGACGACAATCCCGGCGCCTTCGCCCCGTACGTATCCGTCCGCCCGGGCGTCGAACGTCTTGCACCGGCCGTCTGGTGCCATCACCCCGGCCTTGCTGAAGTTCACACTGATCGCCGGCGACAGGATAATGTTCGCGCCACCGGCCAGGGCGAGCGCGCATTCGCCGTCACGCAGGCTGCGGCATGCCAGGTGGATGGCTACCAAAGACGAGGAGCAGGCGGTGTCGATCGCCATGCTTGGTCCGCGGAAGTCGTTCACGTAGGAGAGCCGGTTGGCGGCAATGCTCAACGCGTTTCCGGTGCCGGTGTAGGCGTCGATGAGCGCAGGCTGGCCAAACTGGAGGTATCCGTAGTCGTTGGTGGACACGCCGATGAACACGCCGGTGTGGCTGCCGGCAAGCCGCTCCGGCACCTGCCCGGCGTCTTCCAGCGCCTCCCACGCGACCTCCAGCAGCAGACGTTGCTGCGGGTCCATTCGCGCCGACTCCCTCGGCGAGATACCGAAAAATTCGGGATCGAATTGGTCGACCTGATCGAGGAACCCGCCCCAACGGGTGGTCGCGGTCCCCGCCATAGTCACATCCGGGTGGTAGAAGGCGTCCGCGTCCCATCGGTCCGGCGGTATCTCGGTGATGGCGTCCACGCCGTCGGAGAGCAGCTGCCAGAAGGCCGCCGGCCCGTCGGCACCCGGAAACCGGCAGCCGATGCCAATAATCGCGATCGGCTCATCCGCGCGTCCCCTCAACGCGCCGCCGTTGGTTCCGGCCGGTGCGGCGGGGCGGCTTTCCCCGGTCGCCTCTCCGGCCAAATATTGGGAAACCAGATCGATCGTGGGGTATTCGTAGGCGAGCGTGGGCGAGAGCTTTCGTCCGAGCCAGGATTCCAGCGCGACGGTCAGCCGGATGGCATGGACGGAGTCGAGGCCGTAATAGGCGAACGGTCGGGACGTGTCGATCTCGGTCGGCAGGATGTCGAGCTCGCGCGAAAGCTGCGAGACGAACCAGGCCGCGATCTCCCCCGCGCCGCGTCCGGCGCGTCGCGGTGCCGCCTCGTCACGCAATGCGGCGGGGTGGGGATCGCGTGGAGGTGGCGCGTGCCACTCAGCGAACACCTCGAGCTCGCCGTTCAGAAACCGCTGCCGGCACTTGCTCCGCTGGATCTTCCCGCTCGACGTTGTCGGGATCCGTAGCGGCTCCATCTGAATGACGGCATGCGCCTGGATCTCATGGTGCTCGGTGACGGCGGTCCGAATCGCGTCGATGACCTCGCGGACGTCGACCTCACCGAGCCGCTGGCGGTCCACCTCCTGCACAACTACGAGCTGTTCGGCGTCGCTAGATCGGGGCGTGACCGAGAAGGCCGCCCCGCGCCCGGGCAACAGCGCCGGATGGCTGTCCTGCACCGTGGCCTCGATGTCGTCGGGGTAGTGGTTGCGGCCGCGGACGATGATGAGGTCCTTCAGCCGTCCCGCGACGAATAGCTCGCCGGCGAGTATGAACCCCAGGTCCCCGGTACGCAGGAACGGCCCGCGCCGCGTGTCTGAGAGAAACGCCGAGAATGTGTCCTCCGTCTCGGCCGGCCTGCCCCAGTAGCCTCGCGCGACGCTGCCCCCGGCGAGCCAGATCTCCCCGACCTCGCCGGCCCGGCTTGGCCGCCGGGCCGCCGGATCCACGATGACGATCTCCTGGCCGTGCTGTACCCGACCGCAGCCCACGAACGGCGTCGCCGCCGGGTGCTCCGAGGCGACTTGCACGACACGGTGCTCGCGCAGCGCGACGCCGTCCACATGTCGCACCACCGGCACGGCGGAATTCGACCCACCCGACGCAAGCAAGGTCGCCTCCGCCAGCCCGTACACCGGATGGAACGTCTCCGGCCGGAAACCAGCGGGGGCGAAGGCGTTGGCGAACCGCTGGAGGGTGGCGGCACGCACGGGCTCCGCACCACACAAGGCCGTCGACCAGTTGGACAGGTCGAGCGCCGCGCGTTCGTCCGCGCTGCTGCGTTCGACACAGAGATCGTAGGCGAAGTTCGGCGCGGCGGTGATCGTGGCGCCGTGTTGGGAAAGAGCTTCCAGCCACCGCATCGGGCGCTCGATGAAAGCCTCCGGCGGCATCAGGTAGGAAGTGACCCCCAAGTAAAGCGATCCGAGAACAGCACCGATGAGACCCATGTCGTGATGGAGAGGCAGCCAGAACCCGCCGATGTCGTGGTCGCCACACGCCCTATTGATGGCCTCCAGGTTGTGCAGCAGGTTGCGGTGCGTCACCACGACGCCTTTCGGCGAGCTCGTCGAGCCCGAGGTGTACTGCACGAGGGCGGTGGCGCTCGCGTCGACGTCTGGCGCGACCCACTCCTCGGCGGTGGCTGGGATGACGGCGTCCGCGGCACACCACTGCAGGGAACTCCCATCGGCCAAGCCGTCCACCACAGCCTTGAGCTCCGCTTGCGACCCGGCGCTGGCCAAAACGAAGCCCGCTTGTACGTCCCTGAGAATCGACGCGACGCGGCCGATCACCCGGCTGCGCACCGGCGGATGCACCGGTACCGCGACGGCTCCGGCGTAGATACACCCGAAGAAACCGGCGACAAAGTCCAAGCCCGAGGGACACAGGACCAGTACACGTTCGCCCGTAGCGCCCTGTCGTTGCAAGGTCGACGCGATTGCCCGCGCCTTGATGTCCAGTTCGAGATAGGTCAACCGATCATGTTCTTCCCCACCGGGGGAATAGTGGCAATAGTCGAAAGCAACCTTGTCTCGATAGCGTTCGGCTCTCTGCCGCACAAGGTCTAGCAAAGTTGATGCCGTGAACGTGTCCTCTAGCATCCCGTCACCTGCATCTTGACCTCAGCGGCACCGCTTGGGTAATGCGCCGGGTCGGGAAGGCCGGCAGGGACCCGCATTCGCCACAGAAAGGCTGGCACGGGGGGTTTTGATGGCGGTTCGGGCAAATCGCTTGGAAGGGGGGCTCCGCGTTCGCCACGGAAATGCTCGTGCGCGGAATTTTCGGGGCCGTTCGGGCAAGTCACCATGACCGGCGTCATGTTGGCCTCCCATCCGGTGACCCACGATCGGCGCTGCAGTTAGCCATCGCGGCGCGCTAACTGTTGCGTACCTCTGGCACACCACTGCTTGTCAGTGGCACTT
>JAVRPG010000041.1:0-7808 GCA_032162325.1 Mycobacterium sp.
CCCTTGGGACCGAGACGGGCCGGGAACGGCCGACGAGCCTCGAGTTCTCCGATTGGGGGCGCTTCGGCTACCAACAGGTCCTCCAAACGTTCATCGGCACAATCCGCAAAGAGTTCGCGTACGAATCTTATCTCCCTACGGCGCCCGTGTAAGGGTGGGTCCTACAAACTGTCGTAAACACACAGCGACATCGAAGGTTAGCGGCCTGACCAGCTCCGAACAGCCCGGATGTTACCGTCGGCGACGTGCTGATCGGCGGACCGCGCGTGGGCCTGGTGGCCTCGGCGACCGCCATCCTCGCCGCGGTTTCGGTGACCGTCATCAGCGGCTGTGGGTCGGGCGGAGGGCCGACGCGCCCTGGCGCCGAGCAATCGGTTATCACGAGCACGACCAAGATCGCCGGCGCCGGCGTACTCGGAAATCAGCGCAGGCCCGACGAATCGTGCGCACCCGATCCGGCCGCGGTGGATCCGGGTCCACCGGACCGCGAAGTGCGGCACGCCGCTGGGACGAGCACCGTGCGCGCCGACCCCCAGCGCATCGTGGTGCTGTCCGGCGACCAACTCGACGCGCTGTGCGCGCTTGGCCTGCAGTCCCGCATCGTCGCCGCGGCGCTGCCCGACGGCTCGGATAGTCAGCCCTCTTATCTGGGCAAGGTGGTGCACGACGTACCCGGTGCGGGCAGCCGTAGCGAGCCGGACCTGCAGGCCATCAAGGTGGCCAACCCTGACCTGATCCTTGGCTCGCAAGCACTGACACCGGACGCCTACCCGCAGCTGACCCCCATCGCCCCGACGGTATTCACCGGCGCGCCCGGCGCGGCGTGGCAGGACAACCTGCGCACGGTTGGAGCGGCGACCGGACGCCTCGACGCCGCCAACGGCTTGATCGCCGGCTTCGAGCAGGCCGCCGACAAGACCGGCGCCGACAATGACGCCACCCATTTCCAGGCATCGGTGGTGCAGTTCACCGACACCACGATGCGGGTGTACGGCGCGACAAACTTCCCGGCCAGCGTGCTTGCCGCAGTTGGCGTGGATCGCCCTGCGGCACAACGGTTTACCGATAAGCCGTATGTCGAGATCGGGACCACCGACACCGACCTGGAGAACTCCCCCGACTTCTCCGCCGCCGACGGAGACCTGGTATACATCTCGTTCGCATCGGCCGCAGCCAAGGACCGCGCCCCGACAGTGCTCGGCAGCGACGCGTGGAAGAAGCTGTCGGCCAACCGCGACAACCGGGTGTTCGCCGTCAACAACGAGGTCTGGCAGACCGGTGAGGGCATCGTCGCCGCCCGCGGCATACTCGCGGATCTGAAGTGGGTCAACGCCCCGATCAACTAACGTCATCGGCGTGTTCCACGTGCTGAAGTCGACATACCTGCAGCCGCCCGACGTCATCGAGCAGACCCGGCCCGCCCATCTCGAGTTCCTGAAGGCAGAGATCGACGCAGGCCGGCTGCTGCTGGCGGGACGTCAGGAGGACGGATCCGGCGGCATGCTCATCACCACCGACATGAGCCCTGAGGCCGCGCAGGACATCGTCGACCGCGACCCGTACACCCGCGCCGGGGTGGCCCGCTACGAGCGGTCGTCATTCGCCGGCGCATACCGCGCCCCGGGACTTTAGGCTGAAGCTCACAGCTCGAAACGGGATGACGGCGGGCGTTTCTGCCGTTAGTCCCCGTGAGTCGCACCGATGCGGCAAATCCAGTTAGCTTCGCTAAGTTTCTTGGCGTATGCCACAAAGACGATAAAGAGGACTGATATGACGACGACCGTCTCCGCCTATGCCGCGACCTCGGCGACCGAGCCGCTGGCCAAGACCACCATCGAGCGCCGCGATCCCGGACCACACGACGTTGCCTTCGACATCCACTTCGCGGGCATCTGCCACTCCGACATCCACACCGTCAAGGGTGAGTGGGGCCAGGCCAACTACCCGTTGGCACCAGGCCACGAGATCGCAGGCATCGTCACCGCGGTCGGCTCCGAGGTGACCGCGTTCGAGGTCGGCGATCGCGTCGGCGTTGGCTGTTTTGTCGACTCGTGCCGGGAATGCAGCAGCTGCCTGGCCGGGGAGGAGAACTACTGCAAGCGCGGCATGACGGGCACCTACAACGCGGTTGGCCGCGACGGTGAGATCACCCAGGGTGGGTACAGCGGCGCAATCGTCGTCGACGAGAGCTACGTGCTGCATATCCCCGACTCGATACCGCTCGATGCCGCCGCACCGCTGCTTTGTGCGGGTATCACGCTGTATTCGCCACTGCGCCACTGGAATGCCGGGCCCGACACACGGGTCGCCGTGATCGGCCTTGGCGGGCTGGGCCACATGGGCGTCAAGCTCGCCGTCGCGATGGGCGCCAAGGTGACGGTCTTGAGCCAGTCGCTCAAGAAGTTGGAAGACGGCCTTCGGTTGGGCGCAACCGAGTACTACGCCACCTCCGACCCGGAGACGTTCACCAAGCTGGCCGGGTCGTTCGACCTGATCTTGAACACCGTGTCGGCCAACTTGGACCTGGACGCCTACATGGGCCTGCTCGACGTCGACGGCACCCTGGTGGAACTGGGCATGCCTGAACACCCGATGGAACTTGCTGCCGGCCCGCTGGTTTCGATGCGTCGCAGCCTGGCCGGTTCGATGATCGGCGGCATCGCCGAAACCCAGGAGATGCTCGATTTCTGCGCCGAGCACGACGTATGCCCCGAAATCGAGGTCATTCAGCCCGATTACGTCAACGAGGCCTACGAGCGCGTGCTCGCCAGCGACGTGCGGTACCGCTTCGTCATCGACACGGAGTCACTGCGGTGACGACAGAGGGCACCGCGTCGCTGCGCAACTAGACCGCGGACTCGTCGACACCGTGAAGCGGTCACCCGGCGGCGGCCAGCTTGGCGGCGACCCGTTGGACGTTCTCCGCACCGGCGTCGTGATGTGAGACGTCTTTGATGAACGCGGCGATCTCGTCGTCGTCAATCGGTCCGTCGGCCACGGCGGTCGAGCCCTCGGCGGTGAGGTTGCGCACCACCTCTTTGACCTGTTAGTCGGTCAGCGGGGTGGCGCGCAGCAGCGCCAGCAGCGGGACCCGGTCGGGTCCGGGGACGCCCTCGGGATAGCCGGCCCGCCGCCAGTTCAGGATCGAGGCCAGAAGCGAGGTGGTGGTCACGACGTCGGTGTCGTGGCTGCGCGGCGCGGGCGCCACCATCGGATCGCACAGTTCGACGGTCATTCACTGCCCGTTCACCGCGAAAAACGAAGCGGCCAAACGCAAACGCTGCCGCTACACTGGGCGGCCATCGACCAGAAGAGGCGAAATGACCAGCAAGGCAAGGCTATTCTGCGGCGTGACGCTGATGGGGCTCACATTGGCGGCGTGCGGAGGCGCGACGACGTCGAGTGACAGCTCCCCCTCACCGTCCGCCGTGCCCACCACTGTATCCGCCCCGCCGGGCGGCACCGCCGCCCCGGCTGCGGAAAAGGTATCGGCGAACACCGCCTCGGAGAACGAGATCGCGGCGGCGCTGAAGGCCGCCGGGGTGAGCAACGCCGAAAGGTGGGCCCATGAGGTGGTCGAGTACCGCCCGTACCCGGCTGACGATCCGAATCTCGCCAAACTGCGCGAGAACCTGGCGAAGTACAATCCCGGGCAGGAAACCACCGACAAGATCGTCTCGGCGCTCACCCCGTGACCGAGGGACGCGAGCCGCTCGGCCGGGTCATCGTCGTCGTGCGGCGCGGTCTCGTCGCGCTGACCGTGATCGGCATCCTCGCCACCGCCTTCGAACTCGCCACCGTGCGGCACTGGAATGGTCTCGAACAACTCATCCCGTGGCTGGCACTCTTGGTCCTCACTGTGGCATCGGTGCTCGTGGTGCTTCCCGGTGGACGGGGTAGAACCGCCGCGTGGGTGCTCACGCTGTTGGTGTTGGGTGCCTCCATCTACGGAGTCATCGACCACACACTAGTCAACTACAACTCGGGTGCACTCGACCAACGTTTCGCCGACGCCTGGGAGTCCCTGCCACCGGTCCGCCAATGGTGGTACGCCATCACCAAAACCGTTGGGCCCTCCCCCACCCTCGCGCCGGGAGTACTTGGCCAATCGGCCGTGCTGCTGTTTCTCGCCAGCCTCATCGACACACGACGGCGGCCGTCGACGCTGCCGTCGTCCTCGACGTCGAGCGCCGCCCAGCCGGCGAGGGGCCGCTGAACTCACAGTCGATCGCGCGGTTGTGTTACGGCCGTGTGTCCTCCGGTTGTCGAGATGACGTAGGGGTGCGAGGCTCACTGCGGACTGCAGCGCCGCGGGCCACTCATGCACTCAAATCCGAACCAGGAGGCCCGCGGTGACCACTGAATCCGCAGCCGTCGAGACAACCGCCGCACCGTCGGCAGGCCTGAAGAAGGGCGCCATCGGCATAGTCGCGGTCCTCTTCATGGCCGTCGCCAACGCCGCACCGATCACGGCGATGACGGGCAACGTGCCGATCGCGGTGGGTTTCGGCAACGGCCTGGGCGCACCGGCCGGCTTCTTGTTCGCGACCATCATCCTGACGCTGTTCGCCCTCGGCTACGTCGCAATGGCCAAGCACATCACCACGACCGGTGCGTTCTACGGCTTCATCTCCCACGGTTTGGGCCAGATCTGGGGCATGGCGAGCGGCCTGCTTGCCACGTTCGCCTATGTGGTGTTCGAGGGATCGTTGATCGGCGGCTGTGCTTACTTCGCGAACGACGCGGTGAACACCATTGCGGGAGTGAACATCCCGTGGTTGTGGTTTGCGATCGGCGCCACGGTGATCATCGGTGTGCTATGCCACTTCCACATCAGCCTGACCGTGGCGATCCTGTCTGTCACCCTCACGTGCGAGGTGCTGGTCCTGCTCGCACTGGCGTTCTCAGTGATCTTCTCCGGGGGCGGGCCCGACGGTTTCATGCTGAACCAGACCGTGCTGCTGAACAAGGCGTTCGAAGGCCTGCCCGCGGGAGCCTTTGGCACGGCCGCGGCGGCCGGGTCGATGGCGATCGGCCTGTTTTTCGCATTCTGGTCGTGGGTGGGCTTCGAGACCACCGCCGTCTACGGCGAGGAGTCCCGCAACCCGAAGAAGATCGTCCCGCGGGCCACGATCATCGCGGTGGTCGGGCTCGGCCTGTTCTACACGTTCATCTCAGCGATGGTGCTGGCCGGAAACGGCGCCAAGACATCGGTCGAAGCGTCGATCAGCGCATCGCCGCTCGACCTGTTCTTTCACCTGGTCGACGCCAAACTCGGTGGCATGCTGCTCGACGTCTATAAGATCCTGCTCGTAATCGGCTCGTTCGCCTGCGCGATGGCCTTCCACAACGCGGCCTCTCGCTATCTGTTCGCACTCGGCCGCGAGATCCCGTCGGACAAGATCAAGTCAACCGTCGGTGCCGCTCATCCAACGCACGGCTCGCCGTATGTCGCGTCGGCGATCCAAAGCGTCATCACCCTGGTGCTGGTGCTGCTGTTCTTCTTCTTCACCGCAGTGCAGGTGCCCGACGCCAACGGCACCCCCGTCGACACCCCGACCCTGGTCCCCTACACCAACGTCTACGGCCTGCTGGCGTTGATCGGGACCGCCGCCATCCTGCTGGTGCAGGCCATCTGCTCGGCGGCGGTGATCTGGTACTTCTGGGTAAAGAAGACGCACAAGGGCAATGTCGTCACAACCCTCATCTGCCCGCTGTTCGGCGGTGTCGCAATGCTTTACGTGGTGTGGACGCTATGGGACAACCGCGCTTTTGCGGCGGGCCTCGCCGCCAATTCGTTGGTGATGAAGGCCGGTCCATACTTCATCCTTGCGGTGTTCGTGCTCGGTCTGGCGTACGCGGTGTGGATGCGGTTCGCCAAGCCGCAGAACTATGCGGAGATCGGCCGCACGGTGTTGGAGGATTCCCACGAAAGGGCGGACGCTTAACGGCGAACTGACGCAAGGGCCCCGACACGAACGCCGCGTGTTCGGGGCCCTTTGCGTCTGTTCGTGTCTAGGCAACATCTACGTCTCCGACTCGGGCGTCAACCGCGTACTGAAGCTGGCGGCGGGCGCGAGCAGCCCAAGCGTGCTGCCGTTCACCGACCTCAACAAACCCTCCGCGGTGGCGGTCGACACGGCGGGCGATGTCTACGTCCTCGACGACCGCAACTTCCGCGTACTGAAGCTGCCGGCCCAGTGATGGCGTCGCCGAACGTCCGCGGACGCTAGGTTACTAGCATGCTAGCATCGCCTTCGTGGGCGACGAGGACGTCAAGCAGTTCAACGTGTACCTGCCAGTCGGCTTGATCAGGCGGGTCAAACACCATGCGATCGAGACGGAGTCATCACTCTCGGCGTTGGTGGCCGAGGCGCTGCGGGCCTACCTCGACACCCACGGCAAGCAATCGACGAAGGAGAGCTGAATGACGACCGAGGGCATCGAGGCCGTGTTCCTGGAGACCCACAACTGGGGCAAGTCGGCCAGGTTCTTTCAGGGACTGGGCTACGAAATCGAGTTCGCGACGGACCACAACTCCGGCCAACTCCGTAGCGGCGACGGCCCGTACCTGTTCATCGCCGAGGTCCCCGAGACGGAGCCAACTCGACGGCACATCGTGCTGGCGGTGGCCGATGCCGACGCTTTCGAGCCCGATTCCTCCGTCGAGGTTGTCAGCGGATGGGAGGACACTCATTGGGGCACCCGCCTGATGACGGTTCGCGACCCGGACGGCCGCGAGTGGAAGCTGCAGGCGCCGAAATGAGCCACGCAACCGCGACACCCGACAGCACCGCCGTCCGCACCGCCCTGTGGCGTGCGCTGCATCTGGAGGTCGACGCACCTCCGCACGTCCTCGAAGATTGGGTGGGCCTGCAACTCGCCGCGCCCGATGCCGATTGGCGCAAGCGGCCCGATATGAACGAATACGCCACCCCTGGCGTCCGCGCGTCGATCGTGGCACGGGCCCGGTTCATCGAGGATCTGGTCACGGAACAGGCGGATCACGGCGTCGGGCAGTACGTCCTGCTAGGCGCAGGCCTGGACACCTTCGCCCAGCGCAGGCCCGAAATCGCGTCGCGGATCACGGTATTCGAGGTCGACCAGCCAGGGCCGCAAGCGTGGAAGCGGCAGCGCCTGGTCGAACTCAGCTTCGGCGTTCCGGAGTGGCTGCGGTTCGTGCCGGTCGACTTTGAAACCACGTCGTGGTGGGACGGGTTGCTGGCCAGCGGCTTTGACGCAAACAAGCCGGCGGTCGTTGCGTCGCTTGGCGTGTCCATGTACCTCACCAGGGAGGCGACCGCGGCGACGCTCCGCCAAAGCGCCACGCTGGCACCGGGTTCCACGCTGGCGATGACGTTCATGCAGCCGCTGGAGCTCGTCGAACCCGACGAGCAGGCCATGCATCAAGCAACTGATGCGGCCGCTCGTGCCTCGGGCACGCCGTTCATCAGCTACTACGCGCTGGACGAGATCCTGGCGATGGCTCGCGATGCCGGCTTCGCGACCGCACGGCATGTGACGGCGGCCGACTACACACAGCGCTACTTCGCCGCTCGCACGGATGGCCTGCGGCCGTTCACTACCGAAGAGCTGTTGGTGGCGACGACCTAGGAGCCTCCGCCTCCACCACAGCCGCCCGCGCGGCGTCCTCGTGCGATAGACCACGCAAGACTGCCAGCAAACCCCTTGTCAATGGAGTTTCGCGACATAGAGCAATCTGTGTATTGCTGGAAGTCCGCCACTGAGAATAATTGTCACCGCGCAGAACCGGAGACGAACGGTGTTCGAGGCGGTATATCCCCTAC
>JAVRPG010000042.1:0-4573 GCA_032162325.1 Mycobacterium sp.
GTCTTCGTTGACCGTGCCGCCGACGCCGATGTCGGCGCCCAGATGCGGACAGTATGCGTCGAGCACGTACGGGGTGCCGGAGCCGCCGCGGTAACAGATCAGCCGCCTGCCGAAGTAGTGCAGGCTCACGACCTGCCCGGAGTCGACGTCTCTGCTGTAGGCGACCTGGAACCAGCCCTTGGGGTAGGCGTCGAACGGGAATCGCTTCTCGATGTCACTCATCATGGCGTCACCGCCCGTCTGGACCGCTAAAGTTGCTATTGCTGCAAACATAGCAAAAAAGGCAGGTGCCGTGGACGAGCCGCAATCAGCTGACTGGCGTGTGTACCCCTTCCAACTGGTGCGCGGCGACCCGCAGCTCAGCTTTCCGGCCGCCGAGGGCAACCACCCCGATTGCGAGTCCGACACCTGGTTCATCGCGGGCGAGCTCACCGCTGACGGCGGACGCCGGTTCGCGTTTCTGACGATCTTCAACAAGAACCGGCCGGGGCTTACGTCGATCGTGGCCGACTTCTATACCTTCGCCCTGTTCGACCTGGACAACGGCAGCTACGGGACATACACGGACTACGACATGCCGCCTGCCAACATGCAGCCGGGTGTGCGGCCCAAGCTGTCTACCGACGCCGGCCACCTGGACATGACCTACGACAGCGGCGCGGGCCCCGTCGTGTGGCGGACGTGTCGCGACGAGCGGCACCGGTTGATGCCCTACACCTATGACGTCGGCCTCGTCGGCACTGACCCCGCAGGCGACGCTATGCGTCTGGACCTGCATGTCACACCGTCGCGGGCGCCTGTCCCGCTGGGTGGCGCCGCATACAACGGGAAGATCGAGTGCTTCGGGCAAGCCGACACCTACTCCTACTTCCAGACCGGCATGACCATGATCGGCACGCTGCGCCGGGGATCTGTCGAGGAATCGGTCACGGGCAGCGCCGGTCACGTGGACCGGCAATGGTTCCCCCTGGTCGCCAACGGCGGCGGTACCGATGGCAATGTCCGCGCACGAAGTCACGAGTGGCGCACGATCAACCTCGACAACGGGGTCGATCTGAGCATCTGGCGGCAGTTCGACCGGACGAATCACAATGAACTGCAGCCGTTTTCGGGTGCGACGACGAGTTCCGGTGATGCCGACCCGGAATTCGCGGACGATATCGAGGTCATGGTCACCAGCTATGTGCGCTGGCCGGAGTCGGTGAGCCCGTTGGTTCGGCCGCCGTCGGCGGCGCGGTACATGCCGGACCGGCACCGGCTCACCTCTCGCAAGCTCGATCTGGACCTGGTCGGGGAGCCGCTAGTGGCCGCCCCGGCTCATGCACTGCCGATCGAGTACATGGAAGGCCCGTACCAGTATCGGGGGATGCTGCGTGGAAAACCGGTGAGCGGCTTCGCGTTCTACGAGCGGTCGCTGGCGCTATATCGGGACTGGGAGTTGGACGATGTGCTGGCCGCGGCCGGGCCGGGCGAACGTGAGCTTGTGCTCGAGGATATTGCTAGATCTCGCGCATAGCTTCACGTTCGACGGCCTAGATCGCCTCCGACCACGTTTGATGGCGGTGCTGCAGGCCCGGCTCGTTGCGGCCGAACACCAAATTCTCCAGTGCACCCGACTCCAGGTTGGCCTGCAGGCCTGCCACGAGCGCGTAGTCCTCGTCGCGGACGGTGGCGTGTGCGTAATCGAAGACCGCCGCCGCGCCCGCGGCGACCGACTCGTCGGACAGATCCAGCGGTGTCGAGTTCTGGTGCACGGTAATCGAGCGGCCCGGCACGTCGGCGGGATAGACGCGGAACAGCTCCCCATTGGCGATCGTCGCCGACAACACGATGTTCGGGAACAACGCGTAGATGACGACCATGTTCTGTAGCGGCTCCCACCGCTCCTCCGGAATATTCTCGAGGTCGAGAATTCCGTTGAGCGGAAAGACAAGTCGGTGGTGCGGGCCGAACGAATCGAACACAGTGCAGTTGCTGCGCGCGATTGTCGCGAACGTGTTCCTGTGCACCGTCGCGAAATGGTAGTTCTCGGCGAACGTGTCGATGGCGAGCTTCCAGTTGATCGGGCAATCGAGCACCTTCTCGCCCAACGGCGCCCATCGCCCGATGCCCCAGGAATCCAATTCGTCGGCGAGCGGTCCGAGGAACACCGGGATGTCCAGCGTCGCGTTGCGGTCCAGCGATATCCACAGAAAGCCGGCACATTCGGTGGCCGGTAGCTCGGTGAGTTTCGCCGGGCCGGAACGTGTTTCGGGGAAGCCTTCCTTGCCGGGCACTCCAACGAGGTTGCCGTCCAGGTCGTAGGTCCACGAGTGGTATGGGCAAGAGAGCCGGCGGGCGGCTCCGCAGCCGTCGGCGATCTGTGACTGGCGATGCAGGCAGACGTTGTCGAACGCTCGCACGGTGTCGTCGGCGCTGCGAGTCAGCAAAATCGAACGGCCCATCACCGTCTTGGTGCAGTACGTGCCTGGCTGCGGAAGTTCGGAGGCGTAGCCGACGAGCTGCGGACTGGCCAACAGCATCGCCTTGTCCTGCGCGAGGCGTTCGGCCGACGTGTAGGTGGCCGCAGCGACCCTGCACTCAGCCGGGGTGAGGTCGGTTGTCTTGTCGCGCGCCAGTTTCACCGCGCGGCGAGTGAGGTCGATGAGCTGGTCGCGACCCACGCCACGCCATTCTTGTTGTTTTTATAACAATTGCCAACTGGCGGCTGTGGGCCGCCGTGCGCAGCAACCCCCAATTGTTCAAAAGTGACTGGTGATGCTCGTGGTGCGCGTATCCTCCGCTAGAGCCGGGGTCGGGGCCTGAGTGAAGGGGCAGTCATGGCGTTCGTGGGAGGGAAGTCCAGCGGCTGGGTGAAGCGATTCGCGATCGCTGCGCTCGCGACCGCAGTGTTACCCGGATTGGTAAACGTCGCGGGCGGATCCGCGACGGCTGGGGCGTTTTCCAGCCCAGGGCTGCCGATCGAGTACCTCGACGTCCCGTCGCAGGGGATGGACCGCAACATCAAAGTCGAGTTCATGAGCGGCGGACCCAGCGCACATGCGGTGTACCTGTTGGACAGCATGGAGGCCGGCGACGACTTCAACGGCTGGGACATCAACACCCAGGCGTTCGACTGGTACAACCAGTCGGGCCTTTCGCTGGTGATGCCCGTCGGGGGCAAGTCGAGTTTTTACAGCGACTGGTATGCGCCGGCGGCAGGCAACGGCGGAACGTACACCTACAAGTGGGAAACCTTCCTGACCCGAGAACTGCCCGCCTGGCTGGCGGCCAACAAAGGGACTCCACAGACCGGCAACGCCATTGTGGGGTTCTCGATGGGCGGTTCGTCGGCGCTGACTCTGGCCGCCTTCCACCCGCAGCAGTTCATCTATGCCGGATCCATGTCGGGCTTCCTGAACCTCTCGGCGGACCCTGGCCAGGTTGGTATCGCGATGACGTGGAACGGCGGCTTCAGCCGCGAAGCGATGTGGGGTCCGCCGGGTGATCCGGCCTGGGCCCGCAACGATCCCACCGTGCAGGCTGGCAGGCTCGCGGCCAACGGCACCCGCCTGTGGATCTACTGCGGCAGCGGCACACCGACCGATCCGGCTTTGGCCAGCCCGGACGCGCCCATCGGCGGACTCGGCTTCCTGGAGGGAATGGCGATCGACTCCAACCATGCTTTCGCCGACGCCTACGTCGCCGCGGGCGGGAACAACGCCGTGTTCAACTTTCCCGACGGGATCCACGCCTGGGGGTATTCGGGTCAACAGCTGCAGCAGATGAAACCCGATATCCAGCGGGTGCTCGGCGCATCGCCCGCCGCCCAGGCGTGAGCTGGTGGGTGGCGCGGGCGGAGCGCACAATCACAGAGGAGATCCCGGCGCCACCTGACGAGGTGCGGGACTTCTACGTCAACCTAGACAACATCAAACGGGTGCATCCGCTGGTGGTTGCGGTGCGCACAACCGACCGGCGCGAGACCGCGGACGGGTATGTCCAGACCTATCGCGTCCAGGACCGGATTCCGATGGGGCCGTTGCGGTTACGGATCAGTTATGTGGCACGCCTGCACGTGCCGCAGACGGGGGACGTGACGGCCGAGTCCCGTCAGTTCCCGCGGGTACGACTACACACGAGGGTGTCATTCGAGCCGATCGCCGGCGGCACGCGCGTCACCGAGCACATGCGGATCGAGGCGCCGCGCGCCTTGGCGGGGATGACGACGCGCGAGGCCGTCAAGGCGCACATCGCCATGCTGGCGGCCATACGCCAGACCTTCGAATAGCTATTCGGTGGCTTCGGTGGCTTCGGTGGCTTCGGTGGCATCGAGCACGCTGACCGCGATGCCGTATGGCAGGAACCGCACCTTCCGTGTCGGATCGGTGTTGTTCTTGTTCGCTCTCAGCGCATCCAGTTCGCTCGGATAAACCTCTTCGATGTGGGCGCCACCTTCGTCGTCGACGGTGAAGATCGCCCACACTCCGTCACCGGTCTCGCCGGTGGTCTCCGGCTCGGTCCTGGTCCGGGTCTGGCGCGCGAACTCATTGAAGAGGTTCGCCCAGCCAGCCCGTTCACCGGACGTGGTGAA
>JAVRPG010000043.1:0-3131 GCA_032162325.1 Mycobacterium sp.
ACCCTGCCGCAATGGGAAATGGCCGCCGTCGCGATGCTCAACCACCCAGGCGTACGAGCCCGCGTGCCAGCGCGCGACGATCTCCTGGCAGCCGCCCTGACTCTGCACAGATCCACGGAAGGCGACCTCAAGTGCCTGGTCTACGCATTGCTGGTGCTCGATGATGAACCATTGGTCGCCCTGCACCGCGACACCAGGACTGGCTACCTACTGCGGATGTCCGGCATCGGCGACAACTTCCAACTGCATACCCTGCTGGCCGGTGAACTCATAGGACCCGGGTACCTGCCTGGCGATTCACCTACAGCTGACGCAGTCGCCGTCTGCCGAGACGCCTCCGGCCACAGCCCGACCGTCGGGGCCTTCAACCTGGTCACCGCCGACGGAACGTGGATCTGGAACGAGGGCACCCCGAGCGACATCTCCCGGGTCCGGGGCACCCGTCTCGTCGTCCTGGACAAGCCGCCGTACGTCCGCCACTGGGACGCCGGGCGGTTCTTTCCCGGAATGCGAGGCTCGCTGACGCTTGAGCGGGTCCTGTCCCGGCACGAGACGGAGTCCTGGGTTCAGTGAGGTATCGCCCGCGAAAGACTTCAACCAGACGACGGGGCAGGAGCAGTAGGCCGGGTCCGGGTCGGCCGTCGACGGCGCGCGGATGGGCGAGGGTCGACCGCTGCAGACGCGGTTGTGCTACGGCCGCCGCTGCACGGCTCTCGCAGGTGAGCGCCGCTCTGGTCGGCCGACCCTATGCGGCAGCTAGTGCCAAGCTATTTGCCAGACACACCACTAGTGCGGCGACCAACTCCCTACCCTGTCGTTGCGTTAGCTGCCTCGTTGCAAGGGGACGCCGTGGTGCGGGCGCGGCGGGCGAGTTGGCGGGCACGGCGCAGGGGTTCGGGCGTGCGTCGCACAGATGTGCGCGCAACCACCTCGACGGCTGTGTCCAGATCGACCCGCCAGCCCGGGTGAACGACCAGGGGGCGGACCCCTGGCTGCGTGCGCATCCAGCATCCGACGACCGTGTCGCCGATTCGAAGCGGACTCGTGGCGCCGCGACGATTACTAGGCCATTCGCCTTCCGCGAGCAATGGCCGGTGTGTTACGCCTACCGTCGGAATGCCGAGCTGGGCGCCAAGGTGCAGCGCCAACCCAGCCCTACGGGGGTGATCACGGCCAGTGGCGTCGAGCAACAACACGTCCGGCCGCGTCGCCAGACCCCGCATCGCCTGCTCCATCAGCCGGCCGATCCTGAGGGCTAGAAGTCCTGGGATATAAGGCGCACCCGCAACACCGGTCGTGGTCCGCTGGTCGACGACATCGCCTTCACACATGATCAGCGCGGCGGCCCACGCCGGATCGTTTGCGATGCCGCGACCGGCGAGGCCACGCGGGAAGCACACCCAGCAGCCGCCGATTCGCAGCCGGCTGTGGCGCGGTCTCCACGACTCGGGAGCAGCGTTTGCCAGCTCCTGCTGAAAGCCGATCAAAGAGTCGATGTCAGCGGGCCACATGGACCTATCCTCGCCGACCAAGAACGCGCGCGGGGCGGCAGGTGCGGAGCTCAGGTCGACAGGATCAGATGGCTCGCCGCACGACGTGCGGCCGATCAGCGCGGACCCAAAAGCCGTTGGACGTCGTGAGGAGTCCGCTGACAGGATCGCCGCCATGCGCAAAGAGGGGATTTGGGATGTCGATGCTGCCCAGCACTACGACACCCCGGGCACTGGCATGTTCGCCCCTGACGTGTTGGGACCGACGGTCGACCGCCTTGCCGAACTTGCAGGCGACGGCCGAGCGCTCGAGTTCGCAATCGGAACCGGTCGCGTGGCCGTCCCTTAGCCGAGCGCGGCGTACCCGTCACCGGCATCGAGCTGTCCGGTCCGATGATCGACCGGCTCCGCACCAAGGTCGACGATGAGATGCGAGGATCCCGGTGGTCGTCGGCGACATGGCCACCGC
Source organism: Mycobacterium sp. (assembly GCA_032162325.1). Taxonomy (GTDB): domain Bacteria; phylum Actinomycetota; class Actinomycetes; order Mycobacteriales; family Mycobacteriaceae; genus Mycobacterium. The sequence goes on from JAVRPG010000043.1 coordinate 1,960, forward strand.
CCGCGCACCGGGCGAGCACACGCTGGTCTACCTCGTCTTCAACAGCGAACTCGGCCGTCACCGAACCATTCACAAGCCCATCCCGCCGCCCGAACGCACCATCAGCGGTATGTCAGGGCACCGACAGCACGGTCGCGGTGCGTTAACGCCCCGGCGACGCAGATCGGGTGACACGTTGCGGTCCACGTGCGGTGTCGACCAGATGCCAACATTCTCGGTCGGCGGCGACAATTCGGCGGGATGACGGTCATTTTCAATAGCGGCTGCACTCGGTGCTCGATCGGACGCCCTCGGCTGTGCCAGGATGCCTTATGAGCACGCCAGCCGACTCCGAAGCCGTCACGGACGACCCGGAATCCGCCGCCACTGCGGCAGTTGCCGCGCGCCGGGTCGGACCTCCCCGGGTGCCGTCGGAACACCGCGATCGGGACCACGAGAAGCATCAGGATTCGTCCTCGATCGTGTTCACCGCGACGCTGGTGGTGCTGGTCGGACTCGCTCTGTTCGGCCGGAAGATCTTCTCCGGGCTGTTCACCGACGACGGCGTCCGCACCTGGGCGACGATGTTCGTCGGGGTCACCGTGCAGGCGATGCCGTTCCTCGTTCTCGGGGTGCTCCTGTCGGCCGCGCTGACCGCGTTCGTGCCGGCCTCGTTCTTCGCGAAGGCGCTGCCGAAGCACCCGGCCTTCGCAGTACCGGTCGCCAGTGCGTCCGGCGTTATCCTGCCCGGCTGCGAGTGTGCCTCGGTGCCGGTGTCGGCGGCGCTGATGAACCGCGGCGTCACCCCGGCCGCGGCGATCGCGTTCCTGCTGTCGGCGCCAGCGATCAACCCGGTCGTGCTTGCGTCCACCGCGGTCGCGTTCCCAGGGCAGCCGAAGGTGGTCGTAGCCCGCCTTGTCACCTCGTTGGGCGTGTCGATGATCCTCGGCTGGCTTTGGTTGCTGACCGGCAAGGGCAAGTCCTGGCTGAAGATGCCGAAGAACCGGTACGCCGAGGGCACCGCGAAGCTCGAGGTGTTCCGGGCTTCGATGCTGCACGACTTCCTGCACGCCGGCGGGTTCCTGGTGGTCGGAGCAGCCGCCGCGGCCACGCTGAATGTCGTCGTACCGCGGCAATGGCTGGACCATGTCGCGAGCAACCTGCTGATCTCCGTGGTGGTGCTTGGGTTGCTC
>JAVRPG010000044.1:0-2804 GCA_032162325.1 Mycobacterium sp.
TGCCGGGCGTAGCACAGCGACTCGACCAGTGCCCGCCGCGCGTTACCGAGCGCGAACAGCGCAATGCCAAGGCGCGCCGCATTCGTCAGCTCCATCATCCTGCCCAGGCCCTTGCCGTCGGACGGGCCTGCGTCGTCGCTGGCGTCGCCGGAGAGCAGGAACGCCTCGGCCTCGACGAACTCGATCTCCCCCGAAGCGACCGATCGCGTGCCGAGTTTGTCCTTCAGGCGGCGCACCCGCACCCCGTTGCGGGAGCCGTCGCGACGTGTCCGCAGGACGAGGAAAGTCGCGACACCGCGAGTCGAGTCGGGCGCACCCTCGGGCTTGGCCAGCACCACGAACGCTTCGCCGTTGCAATTCGAGGCGAACCACTTGAAGCCGTTGAGCCGCCTGGTATCGCCATCACGCGTCGCTGTCGTCTCCAGCGCACCGAGGTCCGACCCGCCTGTCCGCTCCGTGAGCAGCTGCGCGGTCTCGCCCTCCCACTCGCCCGACGCGAATTTGGCCAGCACATGCTCGCGCACATCCTGCGGTGCATACACGGCGACCAACGACTTCACCATGCCGCCACCGGTGCCAAGAGCGCATCCCATTCCGATATCGGCCTGATTGAGCAGGTAGTTGGACGCGAAGACCGTCAGCGATGGATTCACCCCGGCTCGCCGGGCGTCGTCACGCAACGCCTTCTGAGCATCTAGGACCGCGCGGCGGGACTCGGTGAAAGACGTGGGCATGACGACCCGGCTGACGTCGTGTCCCCACCGGTCGTAGCGTTCGAGCCGCGGCGGGTTTCGGTCGGTCTCCTCGGCCCAGCGTGAAACCGGCCCGGCCATCAGCTCGCCAATGCGCGTCAGGTGCGGCTCGGCGAACGCGAGTTCGTCGGGCTGCAGGTAGTACGCCATCGTGGCTTGCAGGGTCGGATCGGTCGCGTACCAGTTGAGCCCCACCGCGCCTTGGTAGTTCTCGGTGCGGTAGCGAGAGGACTTCTCCGAGGTCGTGAAGGGCAGCCGGTCCACCGCCTCCACGTCGTAATCGCTCATACGGCGACCGTATTACAGCTTCCGAGCCAGTGGACCCATCAGGCGGTACAGCGACGTCGCTGGCCGATCCGGACGTCCGACTCCTGCTGTCGCTGAGCCTGCGCGCCGTGGCCTCGTCACGAAATGAGCCACCCCGGCAACAAGATGCAAAGGTAAAGGCATGACAGAAGAGCCGAGAAGCACCCCGCTGGTGCCCGATCACTTCGCCGTCCCCACGGACCTTCGATCCACGCGCTTCCGGCTCGAACCGCTCGGCCCACACCACAACGCCGGAGATCACGAGGCGTGGATGTCGAGCATCGCCCACGTGCAGACCACACCGGGCTTCGAGGACCGGGGCTGGCCGCCCGACCAGGGACTGTCAGCGGAGCAGAACCTCGCCGATCTGGAGGGGCACGCCGACGAGTTCGAGCGGCGCGTTGCGTTCGCCTACTCGGTGCTCGATCCCGTTTCGGACGAGGTCATCGGCTGCGTCTACATCGACCCCGGCGACAGGGATGGCAGCGCCCACGTTCGATCCTGGGTTCGTGCCGATGTGGCCGAGCTCGACGCTCCGTTGCGTAAGGCCGTTCGTGACTGGCTCACGGAGTCTTGGCCTTTCAACGACATCGACTACGCAGACGGGTGAACCCCTTTCGGCGTCGGTGATGTCAGCCGCGCAACCTGGTGACGGCAGCCGATATCCGCTCGTCCGTCGCGGTCAACGCCACCCGGACGTGCTGTGACCCGCGCGGACCGTAGAAGTCGCCTGGCGCCACCAGGATTCCGCGCTGCGCCAGCCATGCGACGGTGTCGCGGCACGGCTCGCCGCGGGTTGCCCAGAGGTACAGCCCGGCCTCGGAGTCGTCGACCGTCAGCCCGGCCGATTGCAGCGCCGGCAGAAGTGCCGCGCGTCGTCGGGCATACCGCTCGCGCTGCTCGCGTTCGTGCGCGTCGTCGTCAAGCGCGGCGATCATGGCGGCCTGCACCGGCGTCGGCACCATCATGCCCGCGTGCTTGCGCACCGCCAGCAGCTCCGCGACCACCGCGGGGTCGCCGGCGACGAACCCCGCACGGTAGCCGGCCAGCGACGACGTCTTCGACAGCGAATGCACGGCCAACAACCCGGTGTGGTCGCCGTCGCAGACCGACGGGTGCAGCACCGAAACCGGCTGGGCGTCCCAACCGAGCCCCAGATAGCACTCGTCGGACGCGATCAGCGCGCCGCGCTCGCGCGCCCAGCCCACTACCTTGCGGAGATGCTCGACGCCGAGCACCTTGCCGGTGGGGTTGCTGGGCGAGTTGAGGTACACCAGGGCGGGCGATGAGCCGCTTGCGCGAAGAGCATCCGGCAAGAGCTGCGGGCCCAGCTGGGTGAGCGAGTCCGCGCGCACCACCTGTGCACCGACCAGCTGTGCGCCGACTTCGTACGTGGGATAGGCGAGTTCGGGCACCACGATGACGTCGTCCGGGCCCAGACCGAGCAGCGTGGGCAGCCACGCAATGAGTTCCTTGGTACCGATCACCGGAAGCACGGCGTCGTCGGCCAGCCCGGTGACGCCGTACCGACGCCGCAGGGCCGCAGCCGCCGACGCCCGCAGCCTCGGGGTGCCTGCGGTGGTCGGGTATCCCGGCGCGCTACTGGCCGCGGCAAGCGCCTCACGGATCAGCGGCGCCACCGGATCGACCGGCGTGCCCACCGAAAGGTCGACGATACCGTCGGGGTGCGAACGCGCCAGCGCGGTGACGTCGGCCAGGGTGTCCCAGGGAAATACAGGCAATAAC
>JAVRPG010000045.1:0-9129 GCA_032162325.1 Mycobacterium sp.
TGGATCACCTCCGCGAGCGCGGCGTCTTCGTCGAGAACCCGGCGGGCTTTCGGCAACCACGCGCGCCCTGGCTGATGTCGGCCGCGGCGCCTGCCCCGATTCGGCAGGCACCGACGCTCGGGGAGGCGGACAGCGAGTCCCTTTGGCAGGCAAGGGAATCCGCTGCATCCGTCGCGTCCGCCGGCCTGCCGCTGGCAGGCGTGCGGATCGTCGATCTGACTGCGTTTTGGGCCGGACCGGCCGCGACGCACTCGTTGGCCGCGTTCGGGGCGGACGTCATCAAGATCGAGTCGATCCAGCGACCCGACGGAATTCGCTATTCGGGCGGCATGCGCACCGACGTCGACGACTGGTGGGAGTACGGCTGGGTTTTCCACGCCATGAACACCAACAAGCGGTCGGTGACGCTGGATCTGGAGTCCGAGGACGGCATCGCCCTGTTCAAGCAATTTGTCGGCCAGGCCGACGCGGTGATCGAGAACTTCTCGCCCCGGGTGATGGACCGATTCGGTTTGGGCGCCGACGCATTGCTCGATCTCAAGCCCGACCTGGTGGTGGTGCGGATGCCTGCCTTCGGACTGACGGGGCCGTGGCGTGATCGCGTCGGCTTCGCGCCGACGATGGAGCAGATCGCGGGACTGGCGTGGGTGACCGGCCTGCCCGAGGGGCCGCCGGTGCCACCGCGTGGCGCCTGCGACCCGCTGGCGGGGGCGCATGCGGCGTTCGTGTTGCTGGCGGCGCTGGAGTTCATCGACCACACGGGCCGCGGTCAACTCGTCGAGGTGCCGATGATCGAGACGGTGCTGAATGTGACCGCCGCGCAGACGATCGAGTTCGAGGTTTTCGGGTCGGTCCTGGAGCGGCATGGCAACCGCGGCCACACGGCCGCGACGCAGGATCTCTACCCGTGCGCAGGCGACGACACGTGGATCGCGATCAGCGTGCACACCGAGGCGCAGCGGAACTCGTTGTCGGCGTTGACCGGTGGCACCGAGCTCGGCGATTGGTTCGCCGCGCAGGACCTCGATGCTGTGGTCGGCGCGCTTGTGAGCGCAGGGATTCCGGCATCAGCCGTTGTCTCACCGTCGCTGGTGACCGAGAACCCGCAGCTGGGCCATCGCGGATTCTTCGAACGCCTCGAACATCCACGGACCGGAGCGGGCTTGTACCCGACTCCGCCGTTCGCCCCGCTCGACGGCGCCAACCGGTGGCTGCATCGCCCGCCGCCGACGCTGGGGCAGCACAACGCCGACGTGCTCACCCAGTTGTGCGGGCTGACCGATGCCGACCTTGAGCGGTTGACCGCGCAGGGCGTGATCGGCACCCGGCCGAAGGGATCTTGAGCTCGGCTCAGCGCGGCGTCAGGGTTATCGCCATCTCGTCGTAGATCGACATGTTGTTCATCAGGTTGGGATGGCTGACCTTCGGCGGGCCGAGCGTGATGTCGTCTGCGCGGCAGAGTAACTCGTCGAGCACCGCGCGGATCTCGGCGCGCGCCAGCATCGCGCCGAGACAGTGATGCGGCCCGCCACCGCCAAACGTTACGTGCGGGTTTTCTGCGCGGCCGATGTCGAACGTGAACGGGTCACCGAACACCTCTTCGTCGCGATTGGCCGACCGCAGCATTGCGACCACCCGATCGCCCTTCGGGATCGTGACGCCGTCCATCTCCACGTCGACCTTCGTGCTGCGCGTCCAGAACGCGACGGGCGTCGACCAGCGCAGCACCTCTTCGACCGCGCTGGGGCGTACCGACTCGTCAGCGCGGTAGCGATCGATCTGCCCGGGATTCGCGACGAACGCCTGCAGTCCCGACGCAAGTGCGTTCTTCGTGGTGTCACTGCCCGCGAAGGCCAGCACGAAGAAGAAGATCTCGAGCTCGTTGGCGGGCAGTAACAGCTGTTCGCCGTTCTCGTCGGTGATCACCGCGGAAGTGAGCGTGCTCCAGATGTCATCCACCGGATTGCGCCGCTTCTCCGCGGTGAGCTCGAGCGCGTACGAGAAGATCCTGCCGAACAGCTCGAGCGATTCCTGCTCGCTCGTCCCTGTCCCAGGGGAGTTCGTCTTCAGGATGCGGTCAAGCGTTTCGAAGATCTGCGGACGATCCTCTTCGGGTATGCCGATGATGTCGCCGATGACCGTCATTGGCAGCACATCGGCGACATCATCGATCCAATCGCCGCCACCCGCGGCGAGCAGCCGGTCGATCATCGAGGCGGCCCGTGACCGGATGCCGTCCTCGAGCTTGCCGATGGCACGCGGGGTGAAGGCGTGCGACATCACCCTGCGCCGCTTGGTCAGGTCGGGCGGATCCATGTGAATGATGGTCGGAAACGTTGCCATCACGCCGATGGCCTGGATGAGCGGACCATCGACGGCGGTGAACGAGTCCGTGTCACGGTGAATGCGCTGGGCATGCCGGTGCTTGGTGGTCATCCAGAAGTCACGATGCACGGTCTTGGCGACGCCCTCGGTGCGGTCGTGGTGGAAGATCGGGTTCTCGCGGCGCAATCGCGCGAACAGATCGTCGGGAAAACCGTTCCGCCACAACGCGAAATCCGACAGATCGACGGGAGCAATCGTGGGCATGCGTTGTCCTCGCTTCGCTGACCTTGACCCAGAATGCCTAAAATAGTAAAAATAAGCAACGGGCAGGTTCGGTGAACCTCCTAGTTGTGCGTGCGGACAGGGAGTGAGCAGTGGCGGACACGGTTGCGGACACCACGGATCCTTCAGAGCGCGAATTCGGGCCCAGCGGCATCAGCCTCTCGACATACCGCTTCCCGACCGGGTGGTTCATCGTCGGATTCGCCTCCGAGCTGGCTCCCGGCCAGGTCAAGCGCGCCCACTACTTCGGCCAGGAACTGGTGATCTTCCGCACCGCGTCGGGGCAGATCAACGTGCTCGACGCCTACTGCCAGCACCTCGGGGCCAACATGGGGGTCGGCGGCACCGTCGAGGGCGAACACATCGTCTGCCCGTGGCACGGCTGGCACTGGAACGGCGACGGCACCAATGCCCTGATCCCGTACAGCAAGATCGGCTGCAAGCAGAACGTCCGCATCAAGACCTACCCGGTCGCGGAGTGGTACGGCTTCATCCTGGTGTGGCACGAACGCCACGGCCGCGCCCCCTACTGGCAGCCGCCGGTGCTGCCCGAACTCGAGACCGATGAGTATTACCCGCTGCACCCGCATACCCGGATGGTGAACCGGGTCAAGGTCCATGCGCAGATGATCATCGAGAACGCCGCCGATCCCTATCACGTGCAATATGTGCACAAGGCGGCCAACCCCGCGAACACCGCCTCGTTCGAGGTCAGCGGTTATCACCTGCACGCCACGGTGAACGCCGATTTCGGTGGCGGGCGGGCGAAGACGTGGCTGACACCGAACGGTCCCGTCGAGGCCAAGATCATCTATGACAACTACTCGCTGGGCCTGGGGGTCGTACGATTCCCGTCCGACCTGGTGGCGACCGTTCAGGTGACCGGTCAGACGCCGGTGGACGAGGACTACACCGACTACTTCTACACACAGGCGTCGATCCGCGAGCCCAGTGACACCGGCGACACGCCAACCGGCCGCGCGGCGAAGTTCCTGCAGCTGCAGCAGGAGGTCATCAAACAGGACTTCTTCACCTGGGAGAACATGAAGTACCTGGAGAAGCCGAACCTGGCCCCAGAGGAGGCGCACGACTACGCCGCGCTGCGCCGGTGGGCGCACCGTTTCTATCCCGGAACCGAGCCGTCAGCAGACGATTTCGGGTACACCGCCGACGGTGCACCCGACCCCGCGGCAGCGAGGGTGTGATGCCCGCCGGCGGTTTGACCGTTCCGGCCGTGCTCGATCAACGTGCCGAACAGTTCGGTGACCGCGTCATGATGTCGATCGCAGGCATCCCGGTGACATTCGCGCAGATGCGTGACCGCTCGTGTGCGGCCGCCAATGTGCTCGCCGAACTCGGGGTCAGGCGCGGGGAGACGGTCGCACTGTTCACCGGTACATGCCCGGAGTGGGTGTACTTCTGGCTCGGCACCGCGCGGATCGGCGCGGTCAGCGCCGCGGTCAACGGCGCCAGCAAGGGCGAATTCCTGTCGCACGCGCTGCAGTTGTCGCAGGCGGCCGTCGTCATCACCGACGCCGAGCGCGATCCCCGGCTGATGGAGGTTTCCGACGGCGTCGAGACGTTGAGATCGATTCTAGTTCAGGGTGATTCGCTGTCCGCCGCCTTGGCCGGCGCTTCGACGACGGCACCGGATGTCGCGCCCGCCGGACCCGACGACATCGGCGCGTTGTTCTTCACCTCGGGCACCACCGGGCCGTCCAAGGCGGTCGCGACCACGTGGCCCTACCTGTTCCGCGCGGCGGAAACCGTTGCGTCGGCGTGGGAATTCGGCGCGGGCGATGTGCTGTGGACGGCAATGCCGCTGTTTCATCTCAGTGCGGCGCCCACGGTGCTGGCGCCGATGCTGGTCGGCGGGACCAGCGTGCTGGCCGACGGCTTTCACCCGGCCCGCGTGTGGGACGAGATACGGGCCTGCGGGGCCGCGGGTTTCGCCGGGGCGGGTGCCATGGTGTCGATGCTGTGGAATCTGCCGCCGGATCCGCGCGATGTCGAAGTGCCGCTGCGGTTCCTCTCAGCGGCGCCGATCTCGGCCGACCTCTATCGCGACATCGAGCGCCGCTACGGCTGCCGCACCGTGACGATGTACGGGATGACGGAAGCCTTCCCGATCGCCTACAAGGCGGTGTCCGAAGAGGGTGTCCCGGGAACCTCGGGGCGAGTCAATCCGGCGTTCGACGTGCGTATCGTCGATTCCGACGCAAATTCCGTACCCCAGGGTATGGTTGGGGAGATCGTCTGCCGGGCGCGGGCTACACATGCGATGAGCGAGGGGTATGTGTCGTCGGTGTCCGGCAGCGGACTGCAGGTGGAGCCGCACCCCGAGTGGTTTCACACGGGCGACCTCGGCAGGTTGGACAGCGACCAGAACCTGACCTATGTCGATCGGGTCAAGGACTCACTGCGCAGGCGCGGCGAGAACGTGTCGTCGGTCGAGGTCGAGACGACGGTCATGCGCCATCCCGCGGTGTTGGAAGCCGCTGCCGTTGGCATCCCGAGCGAGCTCGGGGAGGACGACATCCTCGTCGTGGTCACGCTGCGGCCGGATGCCACCGTGGACTTCGCTGATCTGCTGGACTTCTGTTCGGAGCGCATGCCGTACTTCTGCGTGCCGCGGTATCTGGAAGTGCGCGACGAGATCCCGAAGAACGTCATCGGGCGCGTCCGCAAGGACGTGCTGCGCAGCAGGGGGGTCGGCGCGAGCGCCTGGGACCGGGAAGCCCACGGCTACGTGCTGAGTAGGCGATGAGCGCTTGCGCGAAGAGCAGACGACGGACCGAGGAACGCACATGACCCTGACCTACCAACAGCAGTTCGTACTGGACGGATTGGCCGGTCGCGCAGCGATTCTCGATCTGGACGCGCGTTACAACAGGCTGTACTCCGCAGGCGATCTCGCCGGCTGGATAGCCACGTTCCGCCACGCGGGGGCGTCGTTGACGCGTGTGGGGGAGACATTCACCGATCTGCCCGCCGCGTTCGACGGCGGCAACTCTCAGCGATTGGTCACCGTCGACCACGAGATAGCCGTTGACGGTGTGGAGGCGACCCAACGATGTGTCGCGCTGCTGTTCCGCGACGGCGAATTGCGGGCCACCGGCACGTATCGGGACAGCCTCATCTACGAGCGCGGCGGCTGGTACTTCACGTCGCGCGAACTCGAGTGGGACCTCGTCCCACGGGAGAGTGCGCTGCCGGTGTGAGCGCCGATATCAGCTACGAGTTCGCCTTCGGCACCTACGACGACGCGGCTCGGATGGTTGGTACGCGCACCGAACCGAGGTTCGCGGGCAGCGCGGTGAGCGCCGCCCGCATCCAGCACTTCGCGTCGATGGTGCGCGACGCCAACCCGGCGTATTGGGATGCGGAGTTCGCCCAGCGGGTGTGGGGCGGGATCGTCGCGCCTCCCGCACTGCTGATCGGGCTGCTGATGCCGCCCCCTTGGGTACCCACCGGTGAACCGCCGACGGCGTCGATCGCAGTTCGGGTTCCGTTGCCCGGTACGGCAATCATCAACGCGTCCAACGACGTCGAGTTCTTGTCACCGGTGTTGGAGGGCGACCGGCTAAGCGTGGTCGAGGAAGTGGTGTCGGTGTCGCCGGAGAAGACCACACGCCTTGGCGTGGGCCATTTCATCGAGACACTCGAGACCTATTACAGGGGCGACGGCAGCCCTGTCGCGATCAGCCGCAACTCGTTGTTCCGGTATACCCCGGCGGCGAAGTCATGAAGTGGGATGAGGTCACGGTGCCGTGCGATCTTCCCGAGACGGTCGACGAGATCAGCTACGAGCGTGTGGTCATGAACGCGGGCACCACCTGGGACTACATTCCGTGGCACTTCGATCCCGGCTATGCCCGAAGCCACGGCCATCCAACGATTTTCGTGAACACCATGCACCTTGCGGGGTTCATCGACCGGATGGCAACCGACTGGGCAGGCCCATACAGCCGGGTGGTGCGTCGAAAGGTCACGCTGCAGGGGTCCATCTATGCCGGCGACTCGATGGTCGGCCGCGGTCGCGTGATCGACAAGTGGCATGAGACCTCCGGTGCCACGCCCCGATTCCTGGTGGGCCTCGAGATCGCGATCTACAACCAGCGCGACGAATTGTGCTGTCCCGCCGAAGTGACAATCGAGCTCCGGCGTTAGCTTCGCGTCGGCGCTGGGCCTCCGCCCTCGAGCTCGTTGTAGGCGCCGAGAGTCACGGCCAGTACCCGCGCGATCGTCGTGCCGCGGTTGTGCCAACGGTGACGTGTGCCGTTCTGCACCACAACGTCCCCTGGCCCGAGTACGCCCTGCGCGCTGTCATCCAGCTCGAGGCCGACCGTTCCTTCCAGTACGACGTCGTAGTCAATCGTCGCCACTTCACCGTCGCTCGCCACAATCGCCACCCCCGCGCTCGTGTGCCCGGTTACCACCCGCCGGACTGCCATCGCCCAATCCCTCCATCTCTTGGTAACGAATGTCCACTTATTACACGCCTTTCGCACGGAAGCGTGGCATAAGTGGCCGCTCGACGCGGGTTAAGTGCCGCCGAAGCATGGCCGCCTGCGCTCGCGGAACGCGGTGATGCCCTCGCGTGCGTCGTCGGTGTCAAAGGCGGCAACCTGGTATGCCCACTCCAGTTCGAGTTGAGCGAGTAAGGCGCTGTCAAGCGATCGAACCAATGCGCGCTTCGCGAATTGCACCGCGATGGGCGGCTGTGCCGCGATCTGCTCGGCGTACGCCATCGCGTCCGAGATGAGCCGCTCGTGCGCGACCACCTTTCGGATGGGGCCCAAAGCTCGTGCTTCGCCGGCGCTCACCGTACGACCCGTCAACATCACGTCCATCGCAGCCTCGAGCCCGATTGCCCGCGGCAGCGTGTAGCTGAGGCCCATCTCGGCGACAAGCCCGATGCGCACGAACGCGCTTGTGAACGTGGCGCGTTCGGACGCCAGCCGAATGTCATGGAGCATGGCCAATGCGAAGCCGCCACCGGCCGCGGCACCGTTCACCGCCGCAATGAGTGGCTTGTCGTAGTTCTTGAGCGCCAGCGTTTCCCGGCCGATTCCCAATCGGTCGAATGCCCGATCGGCGGCGCTGAGCGTGCTTGTCAGGCCCAGGCGTTCGTGGAGGAGCGCGTTGAGCCCCTGCTGGGCCGTCTCGCCGGAAAGGTCGCTCACGTCGGCGCCGGCGCTGAATGCATCGCCCTCGCCTGTCGTGACGACCACCCGCACCGCGTCATCAACGCGGGCGTGCTCCAACACGGACAGGTACTCGCCCAGCAGTGCGCCGGTCAAGCCGTTCATCGCTGTGGAGCACCGCACCGCTCGGCGACGACGTCGCTCATTCCGATGAGCGGCTCAGCCTAGGTCCGGCAGCTTGCCGGCACTGACCGTCGACTGCAGTTCGACGTATTCGGAGAGTCCCTCGGACCCGAACTCGCGCCCGATGCCGGATTGCTTGAATCCGCCGAACGGACAACTGGTGTCGAGCGTGTACATGTTGATGCCGAAGGTGCCGGTTCGAACCTCGGCGGCGATTTCCAGGCCGTGGGCGACGTCTGCGGTCCACACCGACCCGCCCAGCCCGTAGTCGCTGTCGTTGGCGATGCGGACGGCGTCGCGCTCGTCCGAATATTTGATCACTGTCAGCACGGGCCCGAAGATTTCCTCGCGCGCGATCCGCATGTCGTTGGTCGCGTCGGCGAACAGCGTCGGCTGGACGTACCAGCCACGGTCGTGTGGTCTATCGGTGCCGCCGAGCACGATTCGCGCGCCTTCGGCGACTCCGGCGTCGATGTAGCCACGGACGCGATGCTGCTGCCGTTGGGCGACCAGCGGGCCGATGTCGGTGGCATCGTCGGCGGGATCGCCGACCTGTAGGCCCGACATCATGTCCGCGAGCGCGTCGACCACCTCATCGTGGCGGTGCTCGCTGACCAGAATTCGGGTCTGCGCCACACAGGCCTGCCCGTTGTTCATCAGACTTGCCGTCTTCAAGTGCTTGACGGTGTGGTCGATGTCGGCGTCGTCGAGGATGATCGCCGCGGACTTGCCACCGAGTTCCAGGCTCACCCGCTTGAGCTGTTCACCGCAGAGCACGGCGATGTGCCTTCCTGTCGCCGACGAACCGGTGAACGATATCTTGTCCACGCCCGGATGACGGACCAGCGCTTCGCCGGTCTCACGTCCGCCGGGAATGATCGACACCACGCCCTCCGGCAGGTCGATCTCCTCGAGCATTTCCGCCAACCACATGGCGTCCAAAGGTGTTTCGGGCGCGGGCTTGACCACGACGGTGCAGCCAGCGATCAGCGCAGGAATCATCTTCGGCATGATCAGGAACTGCGGGACGTTCCATGGCACGCTCGCGCCGACCACGCCCACTGGCGCGCGCCGTACGTGGACCTCGCCGAACAAGCCGGGTCGCCGCTCGACCCACGGGAACTCGCGCGCCGTCGCCATGTTCAGATGCATCTGCGCGACCGCCCCAGTGCCCTGCCCGAGCCTGCTGAAG
>JAVRPG010000046.1:0-7398 GCA_032162325.1 Mycobacterium sp.
AGCCGGCACACGCGGTGGAATCCCGGTCATTCATGGCCCGGAGGACGTCAATGGCATGATCATCCGATGGTTCGCCGTACCGAATCGCTGACCGTCCATCCACTGCCGGCAACCCCGTCGACCATGCACTGGGGCTACTTCGACCCGCGCCTCGAGCCGGTACTCACCGTCGCCCCAGGGGACTTGGTGGCGATCGAGACCGTGACCCATCACGCCGGCGATGCACCCGACCTGCTGATGGACGCGGGCATCACCGATGTCTTCGACCGCGTCACCGACCGCGGCCCCGGCCCGCATCTGCTGACCGGCCCCATTGCCGTCGACGGTGCCCGTCCGGGAGACGTGCTGCAGGTCGACATCCTCGAGGCCACACCGCGGCTGCCGTACGGCTCCAACCTGGCTGCTCATTGGGGCTTTCTGTACGGCGAGATCCCCGTCGAGCGTGTGACGATCTACGAACTCGACATCGAAGCCAGCCTCGGCCGGGCTCTGTTCGGCTACGACTGGACCGCGACACCGCTGGCCGACCAGCCCGGGACCATCGTCAGCCCCGACAAGGACGCGCGCCAGCCCGCGCTGCCCGGCGTCGTCGTGCCCCTGCGGCCGCACTTCGGCACCATGGGAGTCGCACCCGCGGCCCCGCAGCGCGTGTCGTCGGTGCCGCCCGGCGACCACGGCGGCAACGTCGACAACTGGCGCATCGGCGCAGGCGGACGCATGTACTACCCGATCCAAGTGCCCGGCGCTCTGCTGTCCGTCGGCGATCCCCATGTCTCGCAAGGCGACGGGGAAGTCAGCGGCACCGCGTTGGAGTCATCGCTGAATGGTCTGCTGCGCTTGACAATTCGCCGCGATCTGCCGTTTACCGTGCCGGTCCTGGAGACCGCCACCGAACTGCTCGTGCACGGGTTCGGAGACACGCTCGACGAGGCGATGAAGGCCGCGGCACTGCGCACACACGGCATTCTGCAGACCTACCTTGGGCTTTCGCGTGCGGACGCCTACTCGTTCATGTCCGTCGCTGCCGACTTCACCGTCACGCAGGTCGTCGACCAGCGTCAAGGCGTGCACGGCCGGATCGACAAACGCTGCTTCCCGCGCTGGACGGGGATGCCGGCGTGAGTGACAACGCAATTCGCGCGTTCACGTTCACCCCCGCCGACGGCGTGCCGCCGGCCGTCGCGCCGTTCGCCCATGCCACGGCCGCCGGGCCCACGTTGTATGTGACCGGCCAGATGCCGACCGACGTCACCGGCGCCATGGTCGGCGATTACGTCGCGATCCAGACCGATCAGGTGCTGCGCAACCTGCTGCGAGTCACCGAATTGTGCGGCGGGGGACTGGCCGACGTCGTCTCGGTGCGCGCCTACCTTCTCGACTGGAATGACTACGGCGCCTTCAACGCCGCCTACACGGCCTGGTTCCCCGACCGGCTGCCGTCGCGCACGTGTGTCGGCGTCACCGGTCTCGCGGTGGGTGCCCTCGTCGAGATCGATTGGGTGTGCTGGCGAAGCGACGGCTGGGGGGCCACAATCGAATCATGAGGCCCGCGGGGCCGAAGGACTGCCGCGGGTTGGTCCGTCGAGGAGGACACCAATGAGCATCCTCTATTCACTCGCGCTGGCCGGTGCGGCCGGTCTCGGAGCGATCTGGCTGGGACTGCAGAACATCAGGGTCATCAAGCAGTTCGAACGGGGTGTTGTGTTCCGTTTCGGGCGGCTCCAGAGCCGCGTTCGCCCGCCCGGGCTGACGATGCTGGTGCCGTTCGCCGATCGCCTGCAAAAGGTGAACATGCAGATCATTACCCTGCCGGTGCCCGGCCAAGACGGCATCACCCGCGACAACGTGACCGTGCGCGTCGATGCGGTCATCTACTTCAAGGTGGAGGATCCGATACGCGCGGCCGTCGACGTGCAGGACTACATGTCAGCGATCGGGCAGGTGGCGCAGACGTCGCTGCGCTCGATCATCGGCAAGAGCAACCTGGACGATCTGCTGTCCAACAGGGAGCGGCTTAACCAGGGCCTCGAGCTGCTGATCGACAGCCCCGCGCTGGGCTGGGGAATCCACATCGACCGAGTTGAGATCAAGGACGTCGTGCTGCCCGACTCGATGAAGCGCTCGATCGCGCGCCAGGCCGAGGCCGAACGTGAGCGACGGGCCCGCGTCATCACCGCCGACGGCGAACTGCAGGCGTCCGAGAAGCTCGCCCAAGCCGCCGCGGTGATGGCAGTAGAGCCGGCGGCCTTGCAGCTGCGCCTGCTGCAGACGGTTGTCGAGGTCGCCGCCGAGAAGAACTCCACGCTCATCCTGCCGTTCCCGGTCGAGTTACTGCGGTTCCTGGAACGCTCGACACCGGAACGCGACGACAAGGCCACCGCGTCCACCAACGGCGAGACGCCGGAGCTGACCGCGCCCAAGGTTCCCGACGATGTTCGCGGCATCTCGCTCGACGAACCGCTGAAGGGACCCCCAAGATCCGGCCAGAACGCGTAGCGCCCGCAAACATGTGGGGCATGATCGGGTCATGCCCGTAGACGCCGATGTGGTCAACCGCTGGTTCAGCGAATACTTCGACACCTTCGAGGCGTGCGCTCGAGGCGATCGGGACATGTCTGAGCTGCTGAGCCATTACGGTGTCCCACTGATCCTCACCAGTGACGACGGTGTCACCACCCTCATGACCGACGACGAGGCGGCAGCGGTGATGCAGAGCATGGTCGGCGGCCTGCGCGCCAATGGCTATCACCACACCGACGTGCTGCAATCGGAAGTGTCCGTGCTCAATTCCGTCTCGGCGCTGTATCGAGGCACCTTGTCCCGTCGCAACCGCGACGGTGAGGAATTCGACTGCCCGACAGTCACGTTCCTGGTTACCGACGACGTTGCCGGGTTGCGGATTGTCTTGCGGGCCATTCGGCGGCAATAGCTGCGATCGTGCTGTCGTTGCAAGACGGCACCGAAGAGATCATCGAAGGTGCCGACCTCTACGTACCCAGAGGTGCGGCGCTGTATTGGATGGTGCGGCATTACTGGCGCCATTCCGACGGCAGGGCGGAACTCACCGATGGTCGGGCAGTCGACCGACTGCGCGAGGAACGGTTCGAACTCGACTAGGCACCTGAACCCAAACGGATCAGTCAGTAGCTTCGTCGACGGTCGCGGGCTGATCCTCCGCCGGCTGTGCCAGCGACAAGGCGATGCCAAGGGCGAGGAAGAAGAGGATGAACAGCGGCCCGCCGAGGTAGAAGTTCATCGCGCCGCCGGGGGAGATGAAGCTGGCCGGCGGGCCGATGATCGTGATCGTCTCGATCAGCTGCTCGACGGCGAACACCGCGGCGAGTATTCCGAGCCAACGCGGGAATCGACCATCATTGGCCGCCAACAGTATTGGCACTGCCACCATGATGTCGGCAACGGTCAGGATCGGTCCCCACATTGTCGCGACGTCGGTGATTGTGCGCGCGGTCGCCGATCCGAGTTGGTCGGGATGCAGGGCGAGCCCGGCCGTGAACCACATCTCGATGAACACCTCGACGAGCACGACGGCCGAGCCGATGTGAACACGTAGCCCGACGGGCCTGTCAGGCGATCACGCGCATACCCGAGCACCACGACCAACGCCAATGACCCGAACGTCACGAGCAGCGCCTGCATTCGCATCGCGCTGGAATGCTCGTTGACGTGCGAGACGATGTCGTAGCCCGGCTTGTCGATGCCTGGAAGCGTCGGAACCATGAGCAGCGCAGCGGCGAATAACACCGCAAACGCAATGCCAGCGATCATCGGAATACGACGATCCATACCGAATGACTGTAGAGGCCGTGGCTATCCACAGACGGCATTTCATCCACAGGGCGCGTTGCCGGAACCGTGCGCAGGGGCTGCGCGGTGTGACCGCGCGCCTAGTTTGACCGCATGCGAACCGAATTGCCCGCCGAGCGACTGCAGCGCCGTCTCGGTGCCGACGGTGAGTCCGATGCCGATGCCGATGGCGACGGCGAGCCGGACACGTCGCTGTCGCGGTGGCTGCCCGACAGCACCAAGTCCGATGGCACGGCCGGCTGGATTGCGGCTGTCCGGGCCGATCCGGGCCGGGCCGGTGTCATCGCGTTGGCGGTCGTCGGTGTCGTCGCGGTTCTGGTGACCGTGTTCACCCTCGTGCGCGACAGGCCACCGCCGGTGGCATCGGCGAAACTGCCGCCGGTGGAGATGGTTTCGTCGGGCAGGCCGACTCCGGAGCCCGCGCCGGCCAACGCCGACGGACCGGTGGTCGTCAGTGTGGTGGGCCTCGTGCACAAGCCCGGACTTGTCACGTTGGCACCTGGTGCGCGGATCGCCGATGCGCTCACCGCGGCCGGCGGCGCACTGGATGGTGCCGATCTGATCGGGTTGAACATGGCCCGGCGAGTCACCGACGGTGAGCAGATCATCGTCGGGATCGTCGCTGCACCCGGGCAGCCGTCGGCGATGGGCAGTTCGATCAGTTCGGGGCCTGGTGCCGCAGCGCCGAAGGACGCACCCCCGACTGCCGGAAAGACCCCGGCGCCGGGCGGTTTGGTGGATCTGAACGCCGCCACGGTGGAGGAGCTGGACACGTTGCCAGGCGTCGGTCCGGTGACCGCGGCGGCGATCATCGCCTGGCGCGACGCCAACGGCCACTTCACCAGCGTCGATCAGCTCGGCGACGTGGACGGCATCGGGCCGGCGCGGCTGGAGAAGCTGCGTGACCACGTACGTGTGTGAGACCGGTGGATACCGGTGCCGCCCGGCTGGACCTGCGGCTGGTTCCCGCGGCGCTCACCAGTTGGGCGGTGACGGCCGCCGGAATCCTCTGGCAGGTCGGTGGTTCGGTCGCTGCGGTTGCCGTGGCGACCGCCGCGACGGCAGCGGTTGGGCGGTGGGGTAGTGGGCGCCGAGAGTCCGGTGCCGATGCCAGGGCGATCGCTACCGGGGCCGTTGCTGTCGCGGTGGTCGGCGCGGGTTTCGCCATCGCGGTCGGGCTGCGCGTCGACGAACTGCGCCACCATCCGATCGCCGAACGCTACGGCACCGTCGCCGCCGTCGTCGTCACGCCGACCGAGACCCCTCGCTCACTGGGAGGCGGCCGGATGATGTTCCGCGGGACGCTGCAGCGAATCGGCGACAGTGAAATATCCGGCCGGGTAGTCGCTTTCACGCGCGGCGTGGAGTTCGCAGAGCTGACGGCGGGTCGGCCGGCGAGTTTCCGCGCCCGCATCGGCCGACCAACCCGACGGGACCTGACCGTCGCTGTGTTGTCGGCAACGGGTGAGCCGAAACTGGGCGAGGCCGCGCCGATCGACCGGGTTGCGCATGACATCCGCAAGGGCTTCGCCGATGCCGCCCGCGTCGCACTACCCGTGGATGAAGCGGCGATGCTGCCTGCCCTGGTGCTGGGCGACACGTCGACGGTGACCGCGCAGACCACAGCGGAATTCCGCGCGTCCGGGTTGACCCACTTGACCGCGGTGTCGGGGGCCAACGTCACCATCATCTGCGGGGCGGTGCTGATGACCGCCGCGCTGTTCGGACCGAGGCTGGCCGTCGCGCTGGCCGGACTCGCGCTGGTGGCGTTCGTCATCGTGGTGCAGCCCTCGGCCAGCGTGTTGCGGGCGGCCGTGATGGGAGGCATCACGCTGCTCGCCGTGGTCTCGCACCGGCGTCGGCAGGCCATCCCGGTGTTGTCGGCCAGCGTGATCATGCTGATGATCGCCGCGCCCGAATTGGCGGTCGATGTCGGATTCGCGCTGTCGGTCTCGGCGACCGCGGCGCTTGTCGTGGTCGCACCGGTGTGGTCGCGGCGCCTGGTCGGGCGCGGCTGGCCCAAGCCGCTGGCCGATGCGGTGAGCGTGGCCGTCGCGGCGCAGCTCGTCACCGCGCCGCTGGTTGCCGGGATATCGGGCACCTTCAGTGTGGTGTCGGTCGTCGCCAACCTCGCCGTGGCCGCTGTGATCCCCCCGATCACGGTCGTCGGCACGACGGCGGCCGCGCTGTGTCCGCTGTGGCCATCGGGCGCGCAACTGTTGATCCGGTTCACCGGTCCGGAGTTGTGGTGGCTGCTGCGGGTGGCCCGGTGGGCAGCGGGTGTTCCAGGTGCTTCCGTTGGCGTGCCGTCGGGTCTGCTCGGGGTGGCGTGTGTCGCCGCCGCCGGTGTCGCCGCGGTGGTGTCGTGGCGGTGGCGGTGGGTTCGCGTCGCAACCGCTGCGGCGGCGTTGTGCCTGCTCGCGTGGACGGTGTCCGGGCTGTCCGCCGGCCATGACACGATCGTGGGGTGAGCGAAGAGGTCGCGGGTCTGCACCTGGTGTTGGGCGATGAAGAGCTGCTCGTCGACCGTGCGGTCGGCGCCGTCCTTCGGCAGGCGCGCAAGCAGGCAGGCACCGACGACGTACCGGTGAATCGGTTGCGTGCCGGAGAGGTGAGCACCTCCGAGTTGGCCGAGCTGCTGAGCCCGTCCCTGTTCGCCGACGAACGCGTGGTGGTGCTGGAGGCCGCGGCGGATGCGGGTAAAGACGCGGTGACGCTGATCGCCTCCGCCGCCGCCGACCTGCCCCCTGGCACCATGCTGGTCGTCGTCCACTCCGGCGGCGGCCGCGCCAAGGCTCTCGCCGACCAACTGAAAAACCTTGGTGCGCAAGTGCATCCGTGCGCGCGCATCACGAAGGCCAGCGAGCGAGCCGACTTCGTCCGCCGCGAATTCCGTGCGTTGAAGGTCAAGGTCGGCGACGATACGGTCACCGCCGTGCTCGACGCGGTCGGCTCCGACATTCGCGAACTCGCCGCTGTCTGTTCGCAGTTGGTCGCCGACACCGATGGCACCGTCGACGCCGCCGCGGTCCGCCGCTATCACTCCGGCAAGGCAGAAGTGAAGGGCTTCGACATCGCCGACAAAGCGGTCGTGGGCGACGTCGCCGGCGCCGCCGAGGCGCTGCGCTGGGCGATGATGAGCGGCGAACCGCAGGTCGTGCTCGCCGACGCGCTGGCCGAGGCCGTGCACACCATCGCCAGGGTCGCACCTCTGTCCGGGGACCCGTATCGGCTCGCGGCGGAGCTGGGCATGCCGCCGTGGCGGGTGCAGAAGGCCCAGAAGCAGGCGCGACGGTGGTCGCGCGCGTCGGTGGCCGAAGCTATGCGGCTGGTCGCGACGCTGAATGCCGACGTCAAGGGCGCCGCGGCCGACGCGGACTATGCGCTGGAGGCAGCGGTCAGAAAGGTGGCCGAGCTGGCCGCAGACTGATCAGAGCTTGTGACCGCTCAGAGCTGGTTGAGGGCAGCTGCGAGCCCCGACTTGCGGTTGGCCGCCTGATTCTTGTGGATCACGCCCTTGCTGACGGCCTTGTCCAGCTTGCGGCTGGTTGTCGCCAGCAACTCGGCGGCCTT
>JAVRPG010000047.1:0-5260 GCA_032162325.1 Mycobacterium sp.
ACTGCCGCCGGAGTCGACGAACACCAGAATCGGAGCGTTTCCGCCGTGCTTGGCGGCGAAGTCGTCCATCGTGCCGGCCGCGTCGCCTGCGCGCAGCCAGTCCGCTGGGGTGTTGAGCTCGGGACCGATCATCATCAGCACCGGCAGCGGTGGCGGAGGATTGCTGGCGAACCAGGCCGGCGGCAGGTAGACCAGTTCGCCGCGGTGCTTGAATCCCGACGCCGTGTCGGGGATCGTGACCGGAACCACGGTGCCCTTCGCCGGAATCGTGTGCTGCTTCTGCATCGCGGTCACCGTGACCGGATCCGTCTGATCGGGCAGCGGCCCGGCGGTCAGTTGATTCCACGCGGTCTGCATGGTCGGGAAGTAGCCGACCCACAGATTCAGGGCCAAGGCGGAACACAGCAGGCACAGCGGCAGCGCCGTCGCAGCCACGCCGCGCCGCCACCACCGCGCCCCGCGCCACCCCGCGAGCAACACCCCGGCGGCGAAACCCGTCAGCGCGATCCAGATCCACAGCGAGTGCGGCGCGGGATCGTCGGCGAGCCCCTCCGACGCGATGTACCAGTACGCCGCGACCGCCAGCGCGACCCCGACGAGCACCGCCCAGGGCAGCCACACAAATCGCCAGCGCCGGTTCCGCCAGCCGATCGCCGCGACGAGCGTGATGGCGGTGACGACTTGCGCCGTCATCGGAATCCACCCGTGCATCAACGAAAGGTGATGACGAAACGGTTCGGCCAGTGTCACCAATGTCACAGGCACATCGTGGACGCGAATCCTTGTGGCTGGCTGTGAGCGAGCTGCTAACGCGGTTTGGCTAGCGGGAACGGCAGCGTCTCGCGGATGCTGCGCCCGGTGATCAGCATGACGACGCGGTCCACGCCCATGCCGAGCCCGCCGGTCGGCGGCATCGCGTACTCCATCGCCTGCAGGAAGTCCTCGTCGAGTTCCATCGCTTCGGGGTCGCCGCCTGCGGCCAGCAGCGACTGTTCCTGCAGCCGCCGTCGCTGCTCGACCGGATCCGTCAGCTCGCTGTAGGCGGTGCCCAACTCGACACCCCAGGCCACCAGGTCCCAGCGTTCGGCCACCCCGGGAATGCTGCGGTGCGGCCGGGCCAGCGGTGACACCGACGTCGGGAAGTCCTTGTAGAACGTGGGCGCTTCGGTGTGGTCCTCGACCAGCCGCTCGTAGAGTTCGAGCACCACCGCGCCGGCATCCCAGTGCGTCAGGTAGGGAATGTCGGCCGCGTCGCACAACTTGCGCAGCGTGGCCAGGTCGGTGTCGGGTCCGATCTGCTCGCCGAGCGCCTCCGACACCGCGCCGTGCACGGTCTTGACCGCCCACTTGCCGGAGATGTCGACCGGTTCCAGGGTGCCGTCTGTGCTGTTGGGGCGCGGACGCAGGAACACGTGCTCACCGTTGGCGGCCTCCGCGGCGTTCTGGATCAGCTCGCGGCAGCCGTCGATCCACACGTTGTAGTCGGCGTGCGCCTGGTAGGCCTCCAGCATCGTGAACTCTGGGTTGTGGCTGAAGTCGACGCCCTCGTTGCGGAAGGCCCGGCCCAGCTCGAAGACCCGCTCGACACCACCGACGCACAGCCGCTTGAGGTAGAGCTCCGGCGCGATGCGCAGGTACAGGTCGAGGTCGTAGGCATTGATGTGGGTCAGGAACGGCCTGGCGTTGGCGCCGCCGTGGATCTGCTGCAGGATCGGCGTCTCGACCTCCAAGAACCCCTTACCGACCAGGGTTTCGCGGATCGCGTGCAGAACAGCGCTGCGGGCCCGGATCTGGTCGCGCGCATCGGTGTTGATGGCGAGGTCGACGTAACGGGCGCGCACCCGCGCCTCCTGGTCGGTCAGCCCCTTCCACTTGTCGGGTAGCGGGCGCAGGCACTTGCCGATCAACCGCCAACCGCGCACCATCAGCGACCGGGTGCCCGCCTTGCTGCGGCCCATCGTGCCGGTCACCTCGATCAGATCGCCAAGGTCGATCGCGTGTGTGAAATCGGCGGTGGCGCCCTCGTCGAGCAACGAATTATCAAGCAGCAGTTGAACTTCCCCGGACCAGTCGCGGAGCTGTGTGAACAGCACGCCGCCGTAGTCGCGGATGCGTAGTACTCGTCCGGCCACCGTTACCGTGATGTTGTCGTCCGCAACGATCGCCTCCGCGACGGTGTGGCTGGGTGGCTGTCCGACCGGGTATGCGTCGATCCCGCTGTTCTGCAGCGTCTTGAGCTTGGCCATCCGGACCCGCACCTGTTCGGGCAGTCGCGGTTGGTCCTCCGCCTCGGGTAGGTCGACCTGCAACTCGCTGAGATCGGGGGCGCTGCCGTCGTGGTGCAGCAACCCCGTCGCCACCAGATTCTGCGGTGCCGATGTGTGATGGCCGGTGTGCGGCTGTTCGTTTCGACGCGAGAACGGCAGCACCAGAAAGCCTTCAGCGATCACCGATGCGATACCCACCCGTGGGACCAGCCGGGCGTCCTCGTAGCACGCGTAGCGCGGCACCCACTCGGGTTGGTACTTCATGTTCGACCGGTAGAGCGTCTCGAGCTGCCACCAGCGCGAGAAGAACACCAGCAGGCCACGCCAGAGCCGCGCCACCGGCCCGGCGCCGAGTTGGGCGCCCTGTTCGAACGCCGACCGGAACATCGCGAAGTTCAGCGAGATGCGAGTCACCCCAATACCTTCGGACTGCATGCACAGCTCGCTGACCATCAATTCGATTGTGCCGTTAGGGGATTGAGGTGAGCGGCGCATCAGGTCGAGCGAGGCACCGTTGTTGCCCCACGGCACCAGCGACAGCATGGCCACGACGTTCTGGTTCTGCACGGCCTCGACCAGCAGGCAGTCGCCGTCGGCGGGATCGCCGAGCCGACCCAGCGCCATCGAGAAGCCGCGCTCGCTTTCGGTGTCCCGCCAGGCGTCGGCCCTGGCGACCACCTGGGCCATCTCCTCGCTGCCGAGGTCGCGGTGGCGGCGGATCCGCACCGTGGCGCCGGCGCGCCGCGCCCGGGTCACGGCCTGGCGCACGGCCCGCATATCGGGCCCCGACAGCCGGAAGGTGTCCGGATGCAGAATGGCCTCGTCACCGAGCTGCAGGGCGTTCAGACCGGCTTCACGGAACGCCTGCGCCGCCGTCGAAGAGGCACCCATCACTCCCGGCGCCCAGCCGTAGGTCTTGCCCAGAGCCAGCCACGCCTGAATGGCCTGCTGCCACGCCTTCGGGTCGCCGACCGGATCGCCGCTGGCCAAACACACCCCGACTTCGACGCGATAGGTGATCGCCGCCCGGCCGTTGGGCGCGAACACCACCGCCTTGTCTCGGCGGGTGGCGAAATAGCCCAGCGAGTCGTTCTTGCCGAACAGCTCGAGCAGGCCGCGGATCGCGGATTCGTCCTCGCCGGTCAGCGCGTTGTCGGCGCGCTGCGATCGGAACAGCACGATCGCGGTCACCATCAGTGCGAGGGCGCCGAAGAGGCCGAGCAGCGCGTTGACGAACACGTGCGGATGTCCGGAGAACGAATCAGATGCGGCGCCCGCGAACGCGCTCACCCGGTTGAGCGCGTACAAGAACCGGTCCTCGCGGGCCAGGCTGCCCGGGAACAGTTCCAGCAGCGCCCATCCGATGAGCGTGCCGATCGCCATGCCTGCGACCAGTGTGGCGGCAGCCTTGACCAGCGCTGCACGGCGGACCTTCGCCCAGAACTCGTTGCGGGCGAGCACCAGGAACAGGATCGCCGCTATGTGGAAGGCCAGCCCGATCACTTCGCCGATCTCGTCCATCACCGACTGGTTGCCGGTGACGAGGCCGCCGACGTTCCACACGATCGAAGCGACCATGTAGCCCACCAGGATCCACCATGCGATGCGTTTGCGGGCCGCCAGGGCGGCCGCCAGCAGGGCCAACACGAAGGCCCACGCGAAGCTGGTGTCGGGGAAGTTGAAGATGTAGTCGTTGACGAACTCGCGAGGCTCCTTGATGACCCACCGGATGCCCGGCGAGACGCTCGCGATCAGCGACAGGGTGGCGATGACGCCGACGGTCCAGCCGGCCGCCGCGGGGACCCACCAGTACCTGGAGGTCCGACGGGTCTTCGTAGGGCTAGCGACGGTCATAGGCCGCGAGGATATTCGCTCTAGCCGTGAAATGGGTGTGACTGACTACCAGACCGGACCGGTGTATTTCTCGCCTGGGCCGTGGCCCGGTTCGTCTGGGGCGGCGCTGGATTCGCGGAAGGCCAGTTGTAGTGATTTCAGCCCGTCGCGGACCGGTCCCGCGTGGGGTCCCAGGTACTCGGCCGACGCGGTCACCAAACCGGCGAGCGCGGTGATCAACCGGCGCGCCTCGTCCAGATCGCGGTGCGGGCTTTCATCGGGATCCTCTGCCGACAGCCCGAGCTTCTCGGCTGCCGCGCTCATCAGCATCACGGCCGACCTGGTGATCACCTCGACCGCGGGAATCTCGGCCAGCTCACGGATGTTCGGATCATCGGTCATGCCTGCTAGACTGGCACGCGCGACCGTCCCGGCGAACGCCAGGGACAGCAAGTGGAGTCCCACTCCCACCGCTGACCATATCGGTACAGCGGTCCGGTCACAGGCATTCAATGCCTGTCCTGGTCGGCTTTGGGCCCTGCTTTGAGCAGGGCCTTTCTGTTCAGTTGAGCAGAGTGCTGATGGTGTGGGGCTCCTGGAGGACAACATAGGAGGCCCCATCAGCACTGAGACCCGCGTCAACGAGCGCATCCGAGTACCTGAAGTCCGCCTGATCGGACCAGGTGGCGAGCAGGTAGGCATTGTGCGCATCGAAGACGCTCTCCGCGTCGCCGCGGATGCCGATCTCGACCTCGTCGAAGTAGCTCCTGACGCCAAACCGCCGGTTTGCAAGATCATGGACTACGGCAAGTTCAAGTACGAGACGGCTCAGAAGGCGCGCGAGTCTCGCAAGAATCAGCAGCAGACCGTCGTCAAGGAACAGAAGCTGCGACCCAAGATCGATCCCCACGATTACGAGACCAAGAAGGGTCACGTCGTCCGCTTCCTCGAGGCGGGGTCGAAGGTCAAGGTGACCATCATGTTCCGCGGACGCGAGCAGTCGCGGCCCGAGTTGGGCTACCGGCTGCTGCAGCGGCTGGGCGCCGACGTCGCCGACTACGGCTTCATCGAGACGTCCGCCAAGCAGGACGGCCGCAACATGACGATGGTGCTGGCACCGCACCGCGGCGCGAAGACTCGCGCCAAGGCGGCGCACGACG
>JAVRPG010000048.1:0-10849 GCA_032162325.1 Mycobacterium sp.
ATCGACCACTTCTGCCACTGCACCTTCCAGCCGTCGACGGTGAAACTCGGGCCGTCGGGCTGCGTGATCTCGATGGCCTTGACGTCGTCGCGGAACTTGGTGAACGCGGGACGGTTGTTCTCGTCGAACATGAACTTCTCGGCGTAGTTGCCCGCGGTTGGCGGCAGCGGCACCACCCCGTGGTCCTCGATGTCGATCACCTTCATCGCGTCAAGATCGAAGGTGACGATCAGACCCTCGACAGGTCGCGCATAGCCATGTTCGGAGGCCGCGGCACGCATGAATGACAGCGGGCGGCAGACGAGCGGCGAGTTGTCGTAGTGATCCTGGCTGCCGTAATAGCCTGCGGGCCAAGGATCGATCATCGCCAGGTCGAAATCGGTGACCCCACGCTTGCGCATCGCCTCCTGCCAACGTGGGTCGGCCCGCACCACCTCTTCAACGCCGGTCATGTGCTCGACGAGATAGGACGGGAACCGGCCGGGCACCGCTTTCCACGAGTCGATGACACGCGCGCCCAGGTCGACGACCGCCTCGTAGATCAGCTTGGCCGCACCGTCGTACATGGTGACGAACGCGCGACGCGGTACTTCCACCGCGCCGTCGAACGTCAGCTCCGGGGTCTTGCCCGGCTCAGCCAACTGGATCATCACGAATTTCAGTGTCGGCGTGGCATATTCGGAGTCGGTGATGACCGCCGCGGCGGTCTCGATCTCCGCACCGGTCAACGGGTCCAGCGGATACCGGGCTGTGTCGTCAAACGCCTCCGTGCTCGGCACGGTGCTTTCCATCGTCATTTGGCTTCATCCTTCAACTCGAGTACCGCCAGATGTGCCAGTGCGTCTTCCCGACTGACCTTGGCCGCCGACCGGCGACCGAAGAAGTAGACGATGGCACCGAGCACGAACGTGCCGACCGCGATGCTGCCCACCCAGGTCATCCACGTGGCCGGCGGAACGTCGATCCACGGCGACGCGAACGAGTAGTACACGCCGGCGCACGTCGCGACAATGCCGATCGCAGCGACGGCGTAGACCGCCGGCATGCCGCCCGGGATCCTCCAGAAGTCCTCGGACTCATACCGATCCGCGTACTTCTTGCGCGCGATCACCAGCGGAATGAAGAAGAAGAAGCCGGAGATCAGCCAGACCACACTCAGACCGCCCTGCAGGTAGACGGTGACGTTGGCCATGCTGCTCTGCGAGTACAGCCCGACGAGTATCAGCGACGACAGCACGCCCTGGATCAGCACGGCGGTCACCGGATTCCGTGTCCTGGGGTTGAGGTGCGTGAAGATTCGCGGCAGATGGCGCTCAAGGCCGGAGACGAAGATCAACCGTGAGTAGGCCACCTGATAGGTCGTCATTGCCACGAAGACGATGATGGCCAGCACGACCGCGGCGCCTTCCATCAAGCCGGGGAAGCCTGACACGCCGAGGTTTCCGATCACGCCCGTCACCGGGTCGATCTGATCGCTCGGCAGTACCATCATCGTGCCAAGCGTCGTCAGCAGGTAGATCGCGATCAGCGCCGCCGAACCCCAGGCGATCATCTTGGTCGCACTGCGCTTGACCGACAGGAACTCGGCGCCCATGTTGAACGGCGTCTCGACCCCGACCAGGTACAGCAGCACCGTGCCGTACAGGAAGCCGGCACCGGCGAAGTTGGGAACCAGGGAGTCATGCAGGCTGAACGGCGTGGCGGACCCGTGGTCGAACGCGTAGATAACGCCACAGATGAAGATTGTCAGGGTGAGCACTCCATAGATCACGAACGTCACATTCATGATCCGCTGATTGGCTGCCAGTTTTGCCAGCGCAAGCCCCACCACGGTCCACAGGATCACCAGTTGCAGGACGATGCTCACCGTGAGTCCCAGTTCCGCGTGGAATGCCAAGAGCAGCAACTGAAGCACGATCGCCGGCGACGAGGCGGTGTTAAGGACGACCGGCACCCAGGACAGGTAGCCGCCGAGGAAGGACATCTTCTCGCCCATGGTGCGATAGGCCCAGATGTAGACACCTCCCTGTCCGGGCCAGAGGTTGCCGAGTTCTGCGACGGCAAGCGCGGCGGGTACCAGGAAGGTGATGATGCCCAGAATCCACATCGGGATCGCGGTCCAGCCGCCACCCGCCATGATCGACGACCCGGTGATCCAGCAGATGATGAACACGTACGTCGCGGTCAGGCCGAACGTGCTAAGCACCTTCGGCAGAACTTGCTCGGGGACGAGCTCGGTAGTCATGAGCGCGTCCCGTTGAGACGGTGGAGCTGCCTCGAGTTCTTGGGTCATGTGTACTCCCAGATCTTTTGGATCCCAATGGATCCGGGTCAGTTGAGGATTTGTCCGTCTTTCATCCGGACGACACGGGTCGCTTCGTCGGCCACCGTGGGGTCGTGCGTGCTGGCGACAACGGTGACGCCGAGTGTGGAACACAGGTCGCGCAACATGCGCACCACCGTCTCCCCCGTGCGGTGGTCGAGATTGGCCGTCGGCTCGTCGGCGAGGACAAGCGTCGGATTGCTGATCAGCGACCGCGCGATCGCGGTGCGCTGCTGTTCGCCGCCAGACATCTTCGTGGGCTGATGGTGAACGCGATGTCCGAGTCCGACCAGATCGAGCAGTTCCATCGCCCGCTTGCGAAGCGACTTGCGGTCATATGGCTCGAACATCAGCGGCAGCTCGACGTTCTCCACCGCCGACAGGAACGGGATCAGGTTGTAGCTCTGGAAGATGAACCCGATGGTGTCGTGGCGCAGCGCGGCGAACTGACTCTCGGTCAGCAGCGACGTGTCGCGGCCCCCGAGTTTGATCGTCCCCTTGGTCGGCCGGTCGAGGCCGCCGATCATGTTGAGCAGCGTCGACTTGCCGCTGCCGCTCGGCCCCATCAGGCAGACGAATTCACCAGGCATCACCTGCAATTCGGCGGCAACGAGCGCACGGACCACCTCATCGCCGAGCTTGTGCAGCTTCCACACATCCGAGATCTCGATAACCGGGGCGGGGCCATCGGCTCGGATCGAGGTGTCTTCCGTTTCGTCGACAGCGGTCATCTCTAACCTCCTGCGGTCAGGGAACGGATCGGCGGCCGCGAGGCGGCGTTCCAGGTGGGCACGATGCTGGTGGCCAGCGCCGCGACGATGCTGACGCCGATCGAGATCTCCGCGCCGAGCATCAGCCCCTCGACAGACACTCCCGTCGCCACCAAACCGACTGCGCCGAGCACGATCCCGGTCACGGCGGCCAGCAGGGCACCGACCAGCGCGCCCAGCACCGCCGCGATCACCGGCTCGACCAGCAACGCGGCCACCACGGGCGTGCGCGGCACACCGTTGGCGCCGAGCACCCCGAGTTCACGGGTGCGGTGGGCGACGGTGCGGGTGGTCGCCACCGCGACCTCGACCACACCCACCAGCAGCACGGTCACCGCGATCAACACGACGGCACGACTGATCTCCTCGGCGTGGCCCAGCGACGCCGACTGCGCGCGGATTCCGTCGGACATGCCGAACACGATCACCACCAGGAACGCACCCGTAGCCGTCGTGACGGCGGGCAGCACCATCTCGCGGATCCGCCGCCGCGCGGCGAGCCATCCGTAGGACAACCCCTTGCGCAGCATCAGTGCGCTCTCTTCTTCGCGCAAGCGCTCATCAGCGGTCCCCCAGCAGTGACACGGGTCGTTGTTGCAGCAGCCGATGCACAGGGATCAGCGCACCGACGATCGCCATCGCGGGAAGAAACGCGGCGACCATGCCTGCGGCCTGCAGCCACGCGGTCGGTGTGGCAATGCCGGGAATCACCAGCGCCACAGCGGCTCCCGCGCCGATCACGCCGACGAGGTACGCGGTGAGGAAGACGATCCCCGACTCGACGAGGAAGAAGTAGAGCACTTCGTCGGCCAGACCGATGCTGGACATGATGCCGAATTCGCGCCGTCGCTCGGCCACCGCGGCCAGGAAGGAGGACACCGCGATCACGAAACCGAGGCCGAGCCCGATGGTCGAGATGAGGCCCAGCGTCGAGCTGGTCACCTTGCCGGAGAACAGCGCGGAGAACTTCTGCTCGAATGTCAGTGGACCGGAGCCACCCACGGTGTCATAGATCAGGCCGCCGCCGTTGGGATCCGGCTTGACCGACGGGTCCGACGTCGACTCGAGGCCGACCGCACCGCCGAAGATGTGCGCGAGGTCGCGGCGCTTCTCGTCGCCGGCCGGCGCGAAGATCGTCCACCAGCCGTTGTCGCCGACAACCGACTGGGCAAGCGGCGTGGCCACGGTGATCGACTGGCCGCTGCCTGCGACGTTCACGACGAGGCTCTGCCCACCGACCACGATCCGGTCACCGGAATGCAGGTCGAGTCGCTTTGCCACTTCCGAACCCAAAATGGCTTGACCACTGGCGATTTCGTCGGTTCCGCGCAGCGACACCGTACTGCCGTTGAGGTCGGCGACTCCGGACAGGACGCGGGTCGCGGTCCAGCCGGCGGGAGCGGTGATGTTCGGGGCGGTGCCGTCGGCGACGAGGGCCTGGGCGTTGGTGTCGTAGTGCACGCCGGCGGCGGACACCGCCCACAGCTGGGCCCCGCCCAGCACGTCGGTCACCGAATCGGCTCCGGTGATCGCGAAGCTCGCCGAGATCGTGCGAACGACGCACACGCAGGCGATCGCGAGTGCGATGCCGAGCACGGACAGCACGAACCGTTCGGGGCGACGGCGGATGTTGGCCAGCGCGAACCGGACGAGGCACACGAAGGTGTTGCCGGACGCGGTAGCGATCGCCGGTGATCGAACGGCTGTGGGCGCAGGGGTCTCCACAAGAGGGATGATCCGACCGGAAAGTTTCACCAACCGCCGTGCGGAATGTCGACGACGTTAACTCAGACGTGTTGCGGTTACGGCGATATTGCGTCGACGCAACGGATTTCGTTGTCGACCCAGGCGCGGCGGCCGATTCCGGCCATCATCGTCGGCGAGAGGATATTCGTAGACGGTAGTCGCGGGTCACGCCTGGATGCTCGGCCAAGGCCGCGCCTCTTCGAGTTCGTACGCCAATTCCAGAAGCCGTGACTCCTGACCCCTCACCGCCGAGAGCATCATGCCGACCGGCAGGCCCGACGCAGATTCGCCGAGGGGCAACGAGATTGCCGGGTCACCGGTGGCGTTCTGCAGCGGCGTGAACGCCACCCATTCCAAGAGGCGGTCCATGACCTGGTCGTAGCCGGCCGTCGGGTCGAGGTGGCCGATGCGCGGCGTTTCTTCGTTCAGCGTCGGCATCAGCACAGCGTCGTAGGTACCGGACAATCGCTGCGTGATCCTGCGCGTCGCCGACAGCCGCGCGATCGCCGCCGGAAGCCTGTACAGATTCCAGGCGGCCTTGCGGTCAAGTCCGAGGGTCAGGCTGTCCAAGCGGCTACGGTCGAAACTCGGCCCGAACATGCCGCGGCCGCCGCGCACGACCGCGAACGCCAGGAACGACCAATAGACGAGAAAATCGTCCTTGAACCGATCCGGCACCGGATTGTCGATCTCGGTGACCGTGTGCCCGAGTTCTTCGAGAAGTGCCGCCGTCTTCAGTGTCAGCTCCCGCACCTCCGGGCTGGCCTCTCGCAGAATCGATTTGGTGCAGAACGCGATGCGCAGCCGCAGCGTGCCGGGCTGAGTAACGTCACCGATCGGCGGTAACTTGGGGTTGCGGTACGCGCGCTCGGCCTCCCGCAAGAAAGCGGCGGTGTCGCGCACCGAGCGCGACACCACACCGTTGGCGACGAGGTGAAGCGGCATCCGGGCCGTTTCCCTGTCCAGCGGCAGCCTGCCTCGCGACGGCTTCAGGCCCACAAGGCCATTACACGCCGCGGGAATGCGGATCGACCCGCCGCCGTCGTTGGCGTGCGCGATCGGCACCACACCGGCAGCCACGAAGGCCGCCGATCCTGCCGACGACGCGCCCGCGGTGTATTCCGGATTCCATGGATTGCGGACCGGACCGATCCGCGGGTGCTCGGCCGACCCGCTGAAGCCGAACTCCGACATCTGCGTCTTGCCCAGCGGTATCAGCCCGGTCGCGAGGAATGCGCGCGCGAACTCGCCGTCGGAAGGCATCGGCCGCGGATCCCATGCGTCGGTGCCCTGCATCGTCGGCATGCCCTCGACAGCCACGTTGTCCTTGATGAACGACGGCACGCCCTCGAAGTAGCCGCCATACGGCCGCCGCGCGTTCGCCCTCGCCCGTGCGCGGTCGAACGCCTCGAACGCGAGACCGTTCAGGGTCGGGTTGACCGCCTCGGTGCGGGCAATGGCCGCCTCGACGAGCTCGTGCGGCGAGACCTCGCGGGCACGGAGTTTCTCGACAAGGCCGACAGCGTCAAGATCGCCAAGGGCGTCGTCGCCGAAGGCGTGGCATCTGTTCTCTGCTCTTCGCCCAAGGGGCTCATCGCCGATCATGCACAGACGGTACCAATTCGTACCGCCGCCACACGACGGGCTACGCCTGGCCGACCTCGAAGCGAGCGAACCGGGTGACGGTCACGCCTGCCTCGTCGAGCAGCGCCTTGACGGTCTTCTTGTTGTCGGACACCGACGGCTGATCGAGCAGCACGACGTCCTTGTAGAACCCGGTCACGCGACCCTCGACGATCTTGGCCAGCGCCTGCTCGGGCTTGCCCTCGTTGCGCGCCGTCTCCTCGGCGATGCGGCGCTCGTTGGCGACGACGTCCGCGGGCACGTCCTCACGCGTCAGGTACTTGGCCTTCAGCGCGGCGATCTGCAGGGCGACCGCGTGCGCGGCTTCCTTGTCCGAGCCGGTGTATTCGACGAGCACGCCGACAGCAGGCGGCAGGTCCGCGGCCCGCTTGTGCAGGTAGGTCTCGACGCTGCCATCGAAGTAGGTGACCCGACGCAGCTCGAGCTTCTCACCGATCTTGGCGCTCAGGTCCGCGATGACCTGCTCGACGGTCGTGTCGCCGACCTTGGCGGCCTTGAGGGTGTCGACGTCGGTCGCCTTAGAAGACGCAGCGGCGGCCACGATCTGATCGGCGACCGACTGGAATTCGGCGTTCTTGGCGACGAAGTCTGTCTCGGAGTTGAGCTCGATCAGCGCACCGTCCTTGGCGGCAACCAGGCCTTCGGCGGTCGCGCGCTCGGCGCGCTTGCCGACGTCCTTGGCCCCCTTGATGCGCAGCAGTTCGACCGCCTTGTCGAAGTCGCCGTCGGCCTCAACCAGCGCGTTCTTCGAGTCGAGCATGCCGGCGCCGGTCAGCTCCCGAAGTCGCTTGACGTCGGCAGCGGTGTAGTTCGCCATTTCAGCCTTTCCCTAAACCTCTGGAGTGGTCGATTCGGTGGTGGTTTCGCCGTCGGGAGTCCCCGGCGCCGACGCCGCGGTGGCGCCGGCGAGCAGTTCCTGCTCCCACTCGGCGAGCGGCTCGGCACCCTCGGCCTCGGCCTTGTCGCCGTCGCGACCCACGTTGGCGCGGGCCTGCAGCCCTTCGGCGACCGCGGAGGCGACCACCTTGGTCAGCAGCGCTGCCGACCGGATCGCATCGTCATTGCCCGGGATCGGGTAGTCGACGAGGTCGGGGTCGCAATTGGTGTCCAGGATCGCGATGACCGGGATGCCCAGCTTGCGGGCCTCACCAACGGCGATGTGCTCCTTGTTGGTGTCGACGACCCAGATGGCCGACGGCACCTTCTGCATATCGCGGATACCGCCGAGGCTGCGCTCGAGCTTGTTCTTCTCGCGGGTCAGCATCAGGATTTCCTTCTTGGTGCGACCCTCGAAGCCACCGGTCTGCTCCATGGCTTCCAGCTCCTTGAGGCGCTGCAGCCGCTTGTGCACGGTGGAGAAGTTGGTGAGCATGCCGCCCAGCCAGCGCTGGTTGACATACGGCATGCCGACGCGGGTGGCCTCTTCGGCGATCGACTCCTGCGCCTGCTTCTTGGTGCCGACGAACATGACCGACCCACCGTGGGCGACAGTCGCTTTGTCGAACTCGTAGGCCTTGTCGATGTAGGTCAGCGTCTGCTGCAGATCGATGATGTAGATGCCGTTGCGGTCGGTGAAGATGAACCGCTTCATCTTGGGATTCCAGCGCCGGGTCTGATGCCCGAAGTGGGTGCCGCTGTCCAGCAGCTGTTTCATGGTTACAACAGCCATAGTCGGCCATGTCCTCTTGTTGTCGGTTGACGCGCAGCGTCGGGTGACGCCGTGCCCTGGTGTCTGCGGGTTGCCGGACCCGTCCGAAAACGGGACCGCCGGCATCCGGGTATGACCGCCAATTGGGTGGTCATGTGCAGACACGCGAAGTCAGCCCGCTCAAGCGAGCTGCGGTTAGCAGTTTACACGCTGGACAGGGGTGCTTTTTCCACACCGGGGCCGCCATCCACAGCTTGGCGGTTGGGCCTGGATTTCTGCCACGTCGACGCGCTGAGCTGGGAATATGCGCACGCTGGCATTGATGACGGCCATCGGGGTGGCCTGCGCCCCGACCGCATGGGCCGACGACGGCAGGCTGGACTGGCCGCTGCGGCCTCGACCAGCTGTTCTGCGAATGTTCGACGCGCCGTCACCGAACTGGAACCGCGGCCACCGCGGCGTCGACCTGGCCGGTACGCCGGGCCAACCGGTGTATGCGGCCGCCGCGGGCACCGTGGTGTTCGCCGGCGAGCTGGCCGGGCGGACGCTGGTTTCGGTGGCACACCCCGGCGGGCTGCGGACCAGCTACGAGCCGGTGCAACCGTCGGTGCGGGTCGGGCAGTTCGTTGACGCACGGGCACTGATCGGCCGGCTCGCGGCCGGGCACGACGGCTGCGCCGCGGCCGCGTGTCTGCACTGGGGCGCGATGTGGGGCCCGGCGTCGCGCGCGGACTACGTCGACCCGCTGGGCCTGCTCGCCAGCACGCCGATCCGGCTCAAGCCGCTGCACCCCTGACCCCACTGCCGCGAGCATGCGTGTCTGTACGCGACACGCCACTGATTTCCGTACAAACGCGCACGCTCGCGGGGGGAACCCGTGACGCGCCTACCGTCGAAATCATGACCACCGACGCTCACCGCTCACGTCCGCTCCGATTCGGCCTGCACACCGCGCTGCCCCGCGGCACGCAGTTCGGCGCGTTCGCAATATCGGTGCAGGAAGCCGGTTTCGACGTGCTGACCATCCCCGATCATCTGGTCGCATCCATGTCGCCGTTCTCGGGTGCGACGGCCGCTGCGGCGGTCACTAAACGCCTGCACACGGGAACGCTGGTGTTGAACAACGACCTGCGCCATCCCGTCGACACCGCGCGCGAGGCCGCGACCGTCGCCGCGATCTCCGGTGGGCGCTTCGAGCTGGGACTCGGGGCCGGGCACATGAAATCCGAATACGAAGCCGCCGGGCTCAGGTTTGACTCCGCTGGAACGAGGGTCGACCGGCTGATCGAATCCGTGAACGTGATTCGGCCGCTGCTTGCCGGCGAGCCCGTCGACATCGACGGCGCGCACTACTGCGTGCGGGCCGATGCGGGCGAACTCGTCGCCGATCCCGGTGTGCCCGTGCCGCTGCTCATCGGCGGCAACGGGACACGGGTGCTGCAGTTGGCCGGCCGCGTGGCCGACATCGCGGGGCTGGCCGGTTTCAGCCACAACCGTGATGCGACCAACGTCGAGCTGACGCACTTCGACGCCGCTGGTCTCGAAGACCGGATCGCGGTGGTGGCGGACGCGGCGGGCGACCGGTTCGACGCCATCGAACTCAACGCGCTGATCCAGGTCGTTGCGCACACCGACGACCGGGAGGCATCGGCGGCCGAACTGGCCGCGGCCTTCGGTGGAATAGCCCCGGAGTTCGTGCTCGATTCGCCGTTTGTCTTGCTCGGCACGCATGAGCAGATGGCCGAAGCGCTTGCCGAGCGCCGGCAGCGGTTCGGCGTGAGCTACTGGACCGTGTTCGACGAATGGGTCGGGCGGGCGTCTGCGATGCCCGATATCGCGAAAGTCATTGCGTTACTTCGTTAGATGCGAGTTCGGCGTGATTTCTGGCGCTCAGCGCAGGAAATCACGCCGAAATCACGCCCTGGGATGCGCCTGGTCGTGCACCGCGCGCAGCCGCGCGACCGTGACGTGGGTGTAGAGCTGCGTGGTGGCCAGACTCGAGTGACCCAGCAGCTCCTGCACGACGCGCAGGTCGGCGCCGCCCTCGAGCAGATGGGTGGCGGCGCTGTGCCGAAGTCCGTGCGGGCCGATGTCGGGGGCGCCCCCGACCGCGGCGACGGTCTGGTGCACGACGGTGCGGGCCTGCCGCGGATCGAGCCGGCGCCCCCGCGCGCCCAGCAGTAGCGCCGGGCCCGAATCCGCGGTGGCCAGCGCCGGCCGCCCGTCGTCCAGCCACGCCGTCAGCGCCGCATGGGCGGGCACCCCAAACGGCACCGTGCGCTGCTTGTTGCCCTTGCCGAGGACCCGCAGCAGCCGCCGGGGCCGGTCGACGTCGTCGATATCAAGCCCGCACAGCTCGCTGACACGAATGCCGGTGGCGTACAACATCTCGACGATCAACTGGTCGCGCAGTGCGAGCGGATCACCTTGCTGTGCACCGGATTTCGCGGCGGCCATGGCGTCGAGTGCCTGATCCTGCCTCAGCACCGCCGGCAATGTGCGTCTGGCCTTGGGCACCTGCAGTCGCGCGGCGGGATCACTGGACAACAACCCGCGACGAGTCGCCCACGCGGTGAAGGTCTTGACCGCCGAGGTGCGGCGGGCCAACGTGGTGCGCGCCACGCCTGCCGATGCCTGCGCCGCCAGCCACGACCGCAGGATCGGCAGGCTCAGCCTGTCCAGTCCGGCACCGGACACCCGTTCGGCGAGAAAGTCGAA
>JAVRPG010000049.1:0-6074 GCA_032162325.1 Mycobacterium sp.
CACTGTGCGAAGCCTCACAGAGCTTCTCGCCAACGGCCCGATCGTGCTGTTCTTCTATCCCGCGGCGATGACTCCTGGCTGTACCAAGGAGGCCTGCCACTTCCGTGACCTGGCTTCGGAGTTCGCCGCGGTAGGCGCGAATCGCGTCGGCATCAGCACCGATCCCGTTGAGAAGCAGGCGAAGTTCGCCGACAAGCAGAGCTTCGACTACCCGCTGCTGTCCGATACCGAGGGCACCGTCGCGACCCAATTCGGGGTCAAGCGCGGGTTGCTCGGAAAATTCATGCCGGTCAAGAGGACGACGTTCGTGATCGACACCGACCGCACCGTGCTCGACGTGATCGCCAGCGAGGTCAGCATGGACACGCACGCCGACAAGGCGCTCGAGGTTCTGAGGGAGCGCCAGTCGGCGTGACACCGGTTCTGGAACTCGCCGATGTGACGTTTCGCCGCGACGGCAAGCAGATCATCGACGGCATATCGTTGACCGTGCAGGCCGGCGAGCACTGGGCGCTTCTCGGGCCCAACGGCGCGGGTAAGAGCACGCTGCTCGGCTTCTGCGCCGCCGTCATGTTTCCCACTTCGGGAACCGTTCGCATCCTCGGCGAGCAGATGGGTCGCGTCGACCTGGCGCGGCTGCGTCATTCGATCGGGCATGTGAATCCGCGGCACCGTCTGCAATACCCGTTGACCGTGCGTGAGGTGGTGCTCACCGGAATCACCGCCACGATCGACATCCCGAACCGCTGGACGCCCACCGCCGACCAACTCCGCCGCGCGGACGACATGATCGAAACGGTGGGCCTTTCCCGCAGGGCCGACGACGTCTGGCCCACCCTGTCGCAGGGTGAGCGCGGCCGCACTCTCATTGCGCGCGCATTGATTTCGGATCCGCGGCTGTTGCTGCTCGACGAACCCACCACCGGGCTCGACGTCGCCGCGCGTGAACAGCTGCTGGAAACCATCGACACGCTCGACGAAACCCATCCCGAAGTGGCTTCGATACTGGTCACTCATCACCTCGAGGAGCTGCCGACCACCACCACGCATGCGCTGCTCATCGCGGAAGGCCGCACGGTCGCGGCCGGGCCTGCGCGCCAAACCGTGACGACCGACAACGTCACGGCCGCGTTCGCACACCCCGTGGAGGTCCGCTACGAGGAGGGCCGGTGGGTCGCCCGCACCAAGGCCACTCGCATCGACGTTTAGTCGGGCGTGCCGAGGGTGCCTGCGGTGAAACACGATGTGCGACCGCCGTCGACGACCAGGTTGGTGCCGGTGATGTAGCCGGCCTCGTCGGACAACAGGAACGCAACGGCCGCCGCGATGTCGCCCGCTTGCCCGAAGCGGCCGAGCGGGATGGTCGACTCGTTCTCCGCCCGCTCCCTGGCGGGGTCGGGCGCGGCGGCGAATTCGGCCATCAGCATCGGCGTTTCGGTGGTTCCCGGGGAGATGCTGTTCACTCGAATGCCTTGCACTGCCAGCTCCGCCGCGAAGGCACGCGTCATCGCGAGCACGCCGCCCTTCGTCGCTGTGTAGCCGACATATCCCGGTTGGCCGAGGAGCCCGAGTTCTGAGCCGGTGATGACGATGGCGCCGCGGCCCCGCGGAATCATCCGCCGGGCTGCTTCGCGCACCACGTAGAAGCTGCCCGACAGGTTGACGTGCAGCTGCCGCAGCCAGTCGTCGTCGTCCAGCGACACCGCAGAGCCGACGATCGAGATGCCGGCATTGCTGAAGACAGCCGAGACAGCGCCGAGGGTCTGGGCGTGATCAAACGCGGCGGCCACTTGACGTGAATCCGCTACATCGGTCGGCACGGCGAGCGCGGCCGACCCGGTGGCCCGGCATTCGGCCGCTGCGGCCTCGAGGTCGTCGCCTGGGAGGGCCACCAGCGCGACGGCCGCGCCCTCGTCCGCCAGTCGAAGTGCGGTGGCGCGACCGATTCCTGAGCTCGCGCCGGTGACGAGGGCGACGCGATCGACGAAGCGAGACATGGTCACAGTGTGCAAGAGGATCAGGCTCACAGCAGCCTGGGACCGCGGACGCGGTGTCGGTCCAGCAAACGGCGATAGCGTGCGTAGATGAAATGGGCTAAAGGCATGGCTGCGGCGGTTGCGCTCACGCTCGGTCTGTTCGTTGCCGCCTTCCCTCCGGCGTCGATCGAGGCGCGCGAATGCGGCGCCATTCGCCACCGACGAGCCCGGAGCGCAGGGGCAGGGCGGCCCCGACATCGTTCCCGGCGACGACGATTCGGACAATGCCGACGCCGATGACGACGACTCCGACGACCTGGCGCAACAGCAAGAAGAAGACGAGCAGTGGCAAGAGCAGCAGGACTAGGACGAGGAACAGGCGCAGCAGGCCCTACGGCAGTCCCTGCAACAGATGGAGGAATCCGAGCAAGAGGCCGAACAGCAGAACGAGGCGGCCCAGCAACAGATGCGACTGGACGAACAGCTGGCCCAAACGGACCAGCAGGCCGGGCAATAGTTGCTACAGATGGGTTCGCAGGTGATCCGTCATGCCGCGCCGAAAGTCCTGCATTGACCGGGCTTTCGGTGCGACGCCGTCCGCACCGTGATACATCCCCGGTACCGTTACAAGCTCGCAGTGGACACCTGCGGCCGTGAGTCGAGCGGCGTAGTCGACACTTTCGTCATACAACAGGTCGAGGTCGCCGACTCCGATCCACGCAGGCGCGAGACCGCTCAAGTCCGCGCGACGCGCCGGCGCCGCGTATTCAGGTGCGTCTGCGAGCCGCGGGTCCCGTCCAAGATATGCCGTCCACCCGAACCGATTTGACGCAGGTGTCCATGCGAACCGGCCGCGACCGGCGTGGTCCTCGCGGAGCGCGGTTCGGTCGTCGAGCATCGGGTAGATCAGCACCTGTGCGCGCAGAGTGATTCCCTCGTCGCAACTGCGTTGCGCCACTGCGGCGGAAAGGCCGCCGCCTGCGCTCGATCCCACCACCGCGATACGGTCCGGATCGATGCCCAACGCATCGGCGTTCGCGCGCATCCATCGCAACGTGGCCATGCAGTCGTCGAGCGCGGCCGGGAACGGATGTTCGGGCGCCAGCCGATAGTCGGGCGATACCACGACGACGCCGAGTTCGCGCGCCAGCCGCCCAGAGCCCCGCGCCTCGAACTGTGGAGTGCCCACGATCATCCCGCCGCCGTGAATCCACAGCACTGCCGGTCCAGCCGTTTCACGCTCGACAGGCGTAGCGACGACAACGCGCACCGGCGGCTCGCCGACGTAGCGCTCGGTCAGTGAGACACCGGGCCCCGACTTGGTGCGCAGACTGAAGAGCAACCGAATGACCGGCAGCGTCCGCTGGGTCAACGGAAGGGAGGTGAACAGCAGGACCGGACTGCGCATCTCCGCCGGGACGGCCGCCAGCGCGTCGCGCATCGTCAGGTAGCGTCGCGCAGCCAGTGCGGCTGCCGCCAAAATTGCAACCGCGGCAAGCTTCTTCACGCAGGCAGCTTAATCCTCGGGAGCAAGCAGCAGATCGGCGTCGAAACAACTGTGGTCGCCGGTGTGACAGGCGGCCCCGACCTGGTCGACCTCGAGCAGCACCGTGTCGCCGTCGCAGTCCAGCCGCACCGAGTGCACGTACTGGGTGTGGCCAGACGTCTCGCCCTTGACCCAGTGCTGCTGTCGGGAGCGCGAGTAGTACGTCGCCTTGCGGGTTTCCAGCGTGCGGGCCAGCGCGATGTCGTCCATCCACGCCACCATCAGCACCTGGCCGGTGCCGCGCTCCTGCGCGACGGCCGTGAACAGCCCGTTGCCGTCGCGCTTCAGCCGCGACGCGATCCCTGCGTCCAGCGTCATCGCCGCACCACGATCCCTTCTGCCGCCATCGCCGCCTTCACCTCGCCGATGGTCAGCTCCCGGAAATGGAACACACTGGCGGCCAGTACAGCGTCGGCACCTGCAACAACGGCAGGCGCGAAATGTTCCACCGCCCCGGCCCCGCCGCTGGCGATCATTGGAACGGACACCGCTCCGCGCACCGCTCGCAGCATCTTCAGGTCGAAGCCGGCCTTGGTGCCGTCGTAGTCCATCGAGTTCAGCAGGATCTCGCCGACGCCGAGTTCGGCTCCACGGGTCGCCCATTCGATCGCGTCGATCCCGGTGCCGCGCCTGCCGCCGTGCGTGGTGACCTCCCAGCCCGACGGCGTCGGCTCCTGGCCCTCGGGGACCATGCGGGCGTCGACCGACAGCACGATGCATTGCGACCCGAACTGGCGGGACAACTCGGCCAGCAGGTCGGGACGGGCGATCGCCGCGGTGTTGACCGCCACCTTGTCGGCACCCGCCCGCAGCAGCACGTCGACATCCGCGACCGACCGCACCCCGCCGCCGACGGTGAGCGGGATGAACACCTGCTCGGCGGTGCGTTTGACGACGTCGAGCATGGTGGCCCGGCCCGACGACGATGCCGTGACGTCCAGGAACGTCAACTCGTCGGCGCCCTCTGCGTCGTAGGCCGCGGCCAGCTCGACGGGATCGCCTGCGTCGCGCAGGTTTTCGAAGTTGATGCCCTTGACCACCCGGCCGTCGTCGACGTCCAGGCAGGGGATGATGCGCACCGCGAGGTCTTTGGGGTCCATCAGTAGTCCTCTGGGGCGCCGACGGAGTTCAGAAGTTCGAGGAGCTCACCGTGCACGCCTGGCGCCGCGACGAGCGCGGAGCGCGACTTCGTGGTCCAGTCGCTGCCGTCCAGGTTGGTCACGATCCCGCCTGCGGCCCGCACGAGAGCGACGCCGGCCGCGTGGTCCCACACATGCGCACCGAAACTGATAGCCCCGCCCAGGATTCCGGCCGCGGTATAGGCGAGGTCGATGCCTGTCGCGCCGTGCATCCGCATCCGCGAGCACGTGCGGCTCAGGTTCTCGACCGCCGCCAGTCGATACCGACCCGGCACCCTGCCCCGGGAGTCGACGTTGAATGTGCTGATACCGACGATCGAGTCGGCCAACTTCGCGGGCGTCAACCGGGGCTGCTCGACGCCGTTGTTGCGCAAGGGTTGTCCGACGATGCCGGTGAACCGCTCTCCGGTGAACGGCACCCAGGTCAGGCCCGCCACCGGCTCACCGTCGCGCACCAGGCCGAGCAGTATCGCTGCCATCGGTGAGCCCGTGGCGTAGTTGAACGTGCCGTCGATCGGGTCGAGCACCCACACGAGCGGTGAATCGACGTCGGCGCCGCCGAATTCCTCGCCGTGCACCTCGATCCCGGTTTTGGCGTTGAGCGCGTCGACCACCTGGCGTTCGATGGCCAGGTCGACCTCCGTGGCGAAGTCGTTGCCCTTCTTCTTCACCGCGGATTCGGCGCGGTGGCCTTCGACGAACGGCCGGGCGGCGGCGTCCAGGATTTGGGCGGCCTCGGAGACCAGTGCGTCGAGGTCGGTCTCGTCCAGCGCCATCGAGGTCCTACTGCGCCACCGCGGCCAGCGCCTGCGGCAGCGTGAAACGTCCGGCGTACAACGCCTTCCCGACGATCGCGCCTTCGACGCCGCGGCCGACCAGCGTGGCGATGGCGCGAAGGTCGTCAACACTTGAGACTCCGCCGGAGGCGATCACCGGGGCGTCCGTTCGCTCGGTCACCATGGTGAGCAGCTCGAGGTTGGGGCCGTTCAGCGTGCCGTCCTTGGTGACGTCGGTGACGACAAAACGCGAACACCCTTCGCGGTCAAGGCGTTCCAACACGTCCCACAGGTCGCCGCCGTCGGTCTCCCAGCCGCGGCCGCGGAGCCGGTGCTCGCCGTCGACGATCTTCACGTCCAGGCCGACGGCCACCTTCTCGCCGTGCTCGGCGACGACCTTGGCGCACCACTGCGGGTTCTCCAGCGCCGCAGTGCCGAGGTTGACGCGTGCGCAGCCGGTCGCCAGCGCGGCCGTGAGTGACTCATCGTCGCGGATGCCGCCCGACAGTTCGACCGCGACATCGAGCTTGCCGACCACCTCGGCCAGCAGTTCGCGGTTGGAACCGCGGCCGAACGCTGCGTCAAGGTCGACGAGGTGAATCCACTCGGCGCCGTCGCGCTGCCAATTCAGGGCGGC
>JAVRPG010000050.1:0-8905 GCA_032162325.1 Mycobacterium sp.
GTCGGCGGTCGCCAACGCCGCGTTCTTCCGGCACCCGCCACGAGTGCCCCCCACCCGGCCCGGGCTTGTCGTCGCCCCGGCGGACGGGGTCGTCTGCCTGGTCGATGAAGAGGTGCCGCCGGCCGAACTCGGCCTGCCCTCAACACCGTTGCCGCGCATCAGCATCTTCCTGTCGGTTTTGGACGCCCACGTGCAGCGGGCTCCGATCGGCGGCGAGGTGGTGACCGCGGTGCACCGCCCCGGGCTGTTCTTGTCTGCCGACCTTGACGCCGCCAGCGCCGACAACGAACGCAACAGCATCGTGATCCGCACCCCGGACGGCGCCGAGGTGGTCGCGGTGCAGATCGCCGGGCTGCTGGCGCGGCGGATCGTGTGCAACGTCAAGGTCGGCGACAAGCTGGCGATCGGCGATACATACGGCCTCATTCGCTTCGGATCACGGCTCGACACCTACCTGCCTGCGGGCTCCAGCGTCTTGGTCACCACCGGCCAGCGGTCGCTGGCCGGCGAAACCGTATTGGCCGAGCTGCCGTGAAACCGCGCATCAAGCCGCCCGTCGTCAGCCTGCGCATCCTGCCCAGCGCCATGACAGTGGCGGCCATCTGCCTCGGGTTGACCTCGGTGAAGATGGCGCTGGACAGCCGCCCGACCGAGGCGATAGCGTTTCTGGCGGTCGCCGCGATCCTCGACGCGCTCGACGGCCGCATCGCCCGGATCCTGAAGGCAACCTCGCGGATGGGCGAGGAGATCGATTCGCTGGCCGACGCGGTGAATTTCGGCGTGGCACCGGCATTCATCGTCTATTTCACGCTGCTCTCGCACTCCCGGGTGGGCTGGATCGTGGTGCTGCTCTACGCGGTCTGCATCGTGTTGCGGCTGGCCCGCTTCAACGCGCTGCTCGACGTGGACACGCCCGCCTACGAGAAGGAGTACTTCGTCGGCATGCCTGCCCCGGCCGGCGCCATCGGCGCGATCGGCCCGCTGGCGGCAAAGATGCAGTTCGGTGACGGCTGGTGGACATCGGAAGTGGCCGTGGTGATCTGGATGATCGGCGTCTCGCTGCTGGTCGTCAGCACCCTCCCGATGCGCAAGATCCACACCTTCGCCGTATCCCCCAACATGGTCGCCCCGCTGTTGGCGGCGACCGCGATTCTCGTTGCGGCGTCGATTCTCTACGGGTACATCACCATCCTGGTGATCATCGTTGCCTACGTCATCCACATCCCGTTCGGGATCCGCACCAGGCGCTTCCTGGCGGCGCATCCGGAAGTGTGGGATGACAAACCACGTCAACAACGCGCGGCGCGCCGGGCGATTCGCCGGGCACAGCCGCATCGCCGGTCCAATCTGCGGCTCGGACTGCGCAGGCCAGGCTCCTGACGTGACCGGATTCGATGTCGCTGACCGGCCTGCGCACAAGCAGCAACTCACCCTGACGGCACGCTTGAACACGTCGGCTCTTGACTCTCGCCGCGGCGTCGTGCGATTACATCCGGAAGCCATTGCAGCCCTTGGTATTCGGGAGTGGGATGCGGTGTCGCTGACGGGCTCGCGCACCACCGCCGCGGTGGCCGGAGTGGCGCCGCCTGGAACACCTGC
Source organism: Mycobacterium sp. (assembly GCA_032162325.1). Taxonomy (GTDB): domain Bacteria; phylum Actinomycetota; class Actinomycetes; order Mycobacteriales; family Mycobacteriaceae; genus Mycobacterium. Next base: position 1,600 of record JAVRPG010000050.1, read on the forward strand.
GGGCACCGCGCTGCTTGACGACGTCACGCTGTCCAACGCGGGGCTGCGGGAGGACACCACGGTGATCGTCGCACCGGTGACCGTATACGGCGCCCGGTCGGTGACGGTGACCGGCTCGAACCTGGCCACCCAGTCGATCTCGTCGGCAACGCTGCGTCAGGCCCTGCTAGGCAAGGTGATGACCGTCGGCGACACCGTGTCACTGCTGCCGCGCGAGCTCGGACCCGACCTTCCGACATCGGAGGCCACCGCGGCGCTGGCGTCGTCCGTGGGCATCACCTGGACCTCCGAGCTGTTGACTGTTACCGGCGTCGACCCAGCGGGACCGGTGAGCGTGCAACCGAATTCGGTAGTGAGTTGGGGCAACGGGGTGACCCCGACTGCGACCACGGCGGCCCAGTACACGGTGTCAACCCCGAAGAAGTCGGCGACGGTCAACATCGACGATCTCAAGGGATCCCACGCCCAGGCCGGCCGGCTCACCGAATGGCTCAAGCTCGCACTCGACCAGCCCGAGCTACTCGAAACACTCGGGGCGACAGCCAATCTCGGCGTGCTGGTGTCCGGTCCTGCGGGCGTGGGCAAGTCCGCGCTGGTGCGTGCCGTCTGCGCCAACCGGCGGCTCGTCGAACTCGACGGGCCCGAGGTGGGCGCGCTGCGCGCGGAGGACAGGCTCAAGAGCGTGTCGTCGGCGGTGGCCACCGTGCGCGACGGCGGGGGCGTGCTGCTCATCACCGATGTCGACGCGCTGTTGCCGACGACCGCGGAGCCGGTGGCGACGCTGATCCTCACCGAGCTGCGCAATGCCGTCGCCACCCGCGGGGTCGCGTTCATCGCCACCTCCGCGGTGCGCGACGGCCTCGACCCGCGGCTGAGGGCACCCGATCTGTGCGATCGCGAGCTCGGTCTGAGCCTGCCCGACGGCGCCGTCCGCAAACAGCTGCTCGAGGTGCTCCTGCGCGACGTGCCGTCCGACGAGCTCAACCTCGACGAAATCGCGGAGCATACACCGGGTTTCGTCGTCGCCGATCTGTCCGCATTGGTGCGGGAGGCCGCTCTGCGGGCGGCTGCGCGGGCCAGCGCGGACGGCAAGCCGCCGGAGTTGACACAGGACGACCTGATGGGCGCGACGACCGTGATCCGCCCGCTGTCGCGTTCGGCAACCGAAGAGGTTTCGGTCGGATCGGTGACGCTCGACGACGTCGGCGACATGGCCGAAACCAAGCAGGCGCTCACCGAGGCGGTGCTGTGGCCGCTGCAGCACCCCGAAACCTTCGCGCGGCTCGGTGTCGAGCCGCCGCGCGGTGTTCTGCTCTACGGCCCGCCCGGCTGCGGCAAGACATTCGTGGTGCGCGCGCTGGCCAGCTCCGGGCGGCTGTCGGTGCATGCGGTCAAGGGCGCCGAGCTGATGGACAAATGGGTGGGTGCTTCGGAAAAGGCGGTGCGCGAACTGTTCCGGCGCGCCCGCGACTCGGCGCCGTCGCTGGTCTTCCTCGACGAGATCGACGCGCTCGCCCCGCGGCGCGGGCAGAGTTTCGACTCCGGCGTCACCGACCGCGTTGTCGCTGCCCTGTTGACCGAACTCGACGGCATCGAGCCGCTGCGCGACGTGGTGGTGCTCGGCGCGACCAACCGACCCGATCTGATCGACCCCGCGCTACTGCGGCCGGGCCGGCTGGAGAAGCTGGTGTTCGTCGAGCCACCCGACGCCGAAGCACGCCGCGAAATCCTGCGCACTGCAGGCAAATCCATTCCGCTCAGCGCCGACGTCGACCTCGATGCGGTGGCCGACGAGCTGAAGGGCTACAGCGCCGCCGATTGCGTTGCGCTGCTGCGCGAGGCCGCGCTGACCGCGATGCGCCGCTCGATCGACGCGGCCGACGTGACCGCCGCCGACGTCGCGAAGGCCCGCGAAAACGTGCGGCCGTCGCTGGACCCGGTCCAGGTCGAGTCGCTGCGCGCCTTCTCGGCCGCGCGCTGATCAGCTGCGCTCGGCGAGCTCGGCAAGCCTTTCGATGGACGCCTGCAATCTGTCCGCGGTGGTGGCCCGCGCGCGTGGCAGGCGCTTCTTGTCGGTCAGCCGGGACCAGTCGTAGGTGTGGGTGACCAGCGTGCGTGAGTCGTCGAGGGGTTCGAGCTCCCATCGCCACAGGTGCCCAGGCGGTTTCTTTCCCGGCTCCGATGGCCGCCACGCGATCACGCGCCCTTCGTCGAACTCGACGACGTGGTTGGCGCGCACGCTCCCCATGGTGAGCATCATCGTGAACACATCACCCACGGCACGCACCCGTTGGCCGGTGCGCGCTTCGGCCAGGTTGTCGTTGCCGTCCCATCGTGGCTGCAGCGATGGATCGGCGATGAGTTTGAAGATCTTGTCCGCAGGCGCCGCGATCTCGCGGCTCGCGCTGACGACCTTGGAAGCCTCGGTGGTCACAGTCCGATTCAACAGCATCTTGACAGTGACAAGTTGAGGGTGCATAGTCGACTCCAGAACTTGCCACTGTCAAGATCGAGCATTGGAGCCGCTGACCATGTCGACAACGACCGCCCCAACCGCCACCTCTGTTCGAGCCGGCGATCGCGACCGGGAGAGGACCGCCAACCTGCTGGGCCAGGCCCTGGCGCATGGCTACCTCGCAATGGAGGAGTACGAGTCCCGGCTGCAGGCCACGTTCGCCGCGCACACCACCGCCGAGCTGCGCCGACTCGTCACCGACCTACCGCTCACGCACCTCCGCCGCAACGATCCGCAGCGCCAGGCCGCGCGACGGCGCGCAGCACGGCTTGGCGTGCGGATTCATCTCGGCGCGTACCTCGCGATGGTCGTCATCGTGCTCACGGTGTGGCTGGCGGTCGGCCTCACGGCTGGCGCCTGGTACTTCTGGCCGATCTGGCCGATCCTCGGCGCGGGCATCGGCCTGGCCTCCCACGCGATCCCCGTTCGCGTCGCGGTTCCAGGGCTATGTCACGCGCGTCCAGCGATCGACCGCCGCGGCCACTTCAGCGGCATCAGGTAGCCGTTCGCTCGCCCACGCGACATAACTGTCGGGACGGACGAGCACGGCATCGGGCAGCTCCGGATGTGCATCGACGGCATGCACGATGTCGGGCCGATCCAACTCCACCGGCGCCGCCGTCACCAACACGAACTTGCCCTCGCGCAACAACTCGTACACCCGCTTGCCGTCGCACACGATGTCGGGCATCCGGCGGCCGACCATCCAGTCGTCGCCACGCTGGTGCGGATAGGCGATCCCGATGCCGCTGAGCCGTTCGCCGATCAGTCGCCTGCCGCGGGGCACCCGGGTCACGGTTCTGAGGAGAGCGGTGCGCAGCAGGCGCCGGGCGCTGGAGTTGCTGAGCACGAGCTGATTGAACGCGTCGGTCGTCCGCAGCACGCTGGCACCGACGGGATGGCGTTCGGCCTCGTAGCTGTCAAGCAGCGAGGGCGGCGCGGATCCGCGCACGGCGGCGGCCAGCTTCCAGCCCAGGTTCATCGCGTCGCCGATGCCGGTGTTCATGCCCTGACCGCCGAGCGGTGAGTGCACGTGGGCGGCGTCGCCTGCCAGGAACACGTTCCCCTTCCGGTAGTGCCGTGCCTGCCGCCGTTCGCTGAGAAACCGCGAACTCCAACGCATCTCGGTCATGCCGAAGTCATGGCCCGCGATGCGGGCGAACGAGTCGCGGATCTCGTCCAGCGTCACCGGCTCGCTCAGCGGCGCCTGCTCGCGCAATCGGTCCCACGCGATTGCGCGGAACCAGCCGTCGCCGAAGGGGATCAACAAGACCACGCCTTTCTCGTTGGTGACGCCCGTCAGCGTCTCGCCCGGTGCCCGGGTCAGCTGCACGTCGGCCAACAGGATGTTTGTCTCGTATTGCTTGCCGACGAAGTCGATGCCGAGCCGGCTGCGCACGGTGCTGTGCGCGCCATCGCACCCGACCACGTAGTCGGCGCGCGCGGTGTCGCCGCCCGCGCACTCCACGGTCACGCCGTCACCGTCCTGCGTCACGCCGACCACCTCGGCGCCGCGGACGATCTCGACCCCGAGCTTGTCGGCTCGGGCCTGCAGCACCCGTTCCGTTCCGCTTTGCGGCACGATGAGCACCATCCCGAACCGGGTGGGCAGTTCACCCAGGTTCAGGTTCGTGCCACCCGGTGGGGCGACCTCGCGGACAGGCACACCCCGCGTCAGCAACTCATCGGCCAAGCCCCGCGCGTCCAGCAGTTCGAGGGTGCGAGCGTGCACGGCGAAAGCCCTGGTGATGTTGGGCATGTCGGTGCGCTCGTCGAGCAGTTTCACTCCTGCGCCACCCAGCGCGAGTTCACACGCCAGCATCAAGCCGGTCGGTCCCGCACCGACGACGAGGACCTCAGGCGCTGGCACCGGCCTTACCGCTGCTCGAGTTCATCAGCTTTGTGATGGAACGAGTCGACGCCTCCACCAATGCCTACTCGGGGCCGAGGATCGATCTCGACAGCCTCCTGCTGATTGGGCTGACCCGGATCCGTCGGCTGATCGGGGCTCTCGTTGGAATTCCCGTCGCTCATGGGACGCTCCTATCGATGATCACGTGGGTCGGTACTTCTTCAGCAATCCCTCGATCTGGCGACGGGCCGCTCCTGACTCTTCGTAAGACAGCTTGACTGTGTCCGGAAAACCCGCGCAATCCCCGCCCTCTCATCGGCTTGAGGCCAGCTTATCGGCGAACCACGGACCGGATGACCGGCTTTGCGCAGCGGGGGTCAACGCGCGCCGACGTAGACTGGCGTTAAACCAAAGCCATTGACACGGCTGACACCCCGACCAAAACCATCCGATCGGAGCTGCGTCTAGTTGCAGATTTGTTGCTCATTGATGGGTAGTACCGGTTGTAGTGGCCAGGTTGTTGTGGGCGTGGTGGTGCACCGGGCTTGTCGGTGGCCGGGGATACGGAGCGCCCATGGCGGTGTCGGGTGGGGTGGTGGCGCGGCGGTTGCCGGTGTTCGGGGCTGTTAATGCTGGCAAGGCGTCCACGCTGGTGATGATCGGGGCGGAGTTGGATCGGGTGCGAGCTGGGGTGTGGGCCAGGTTCTCGGGGGCCAAGACGGCGGTGCTGTCCAAGCGGCAGATCCGCGATCGGCTGATGGCCGAGCACGCCCCGGCCGGTGTTGGTGTGCCGCAACGGTTGTGGCGGGCCACCGTGGAAGACACCGTCGACAAGATCCGCGCCTGGCAACAGGCGGTGATCTCTACCGAGGTGCGCCAGAAAATCTATGTCCGCACTCGTGACGACGAGGATGAGCGCAAACGGCTGCTGGGGTTGGCGAAAACGGGTCGCTGGCGGGAGGATCCGTGGCTGTCTCGCCAGTGCCGTAAGGCGTTCGCCAACAAGCGGCCCCGGCCGCGGCGCTCGGGCCGCATCGTGGCCGACAACTGCTCGTATGACATTCAGCGCGACCAGCAGGGCCAGGTGTGGCTGGCGGTAATGACCCCCACACGCGGCCAGCGGCTGCGTCTGAATCTTGGCCCGCTCCCCCAGGAGCTGGTGCCGGTCTCGACGATCGAGATCAGTCCCGACGGGCACGGCGGCTGGCAGGTCATTGCCGCCTACCCGGCCACGCGGGTGTGCAGCACCCGGCCGCGCCGTCGCAAACTCACGCCGGTGGATGGGATCGATGCCGGGGTGAGGGAGGTGTTCACCACCACCGATGGGCGCCGTTTCGGCGCCGGTCAATACGGGACCATCGCGGCGCGCGCCGAACGCGACCGTGCCAGGGGCATAGCCCGCAACAAGCTGCGCACGGTGCGAGACCGCCACTTAGCCCGCGCTCAGGCCGCCGCGCAGGCCGGCGACACGATCACCGCGCGCGCCGCGCAGGCCAAAGCGGCCCGCATCGACCGTCACAACCTCGGCCACCAGAAGTTGTCCCGCCAGCGTGATCACGACCGGGCCGCGACCAAAGATGTTGCGTATCAGGCCGTTCACGATCTGGTCGACACCACCAGCCATATCGTGGCCGAAGACCTGTCAGGTCTGCGCGGCAAAAGTAAGTTCGGTCGCACCGCCAGCCGCATCTACGCGGCCTGGCAGCGCTCGTTCTTGGCCGACGCGTTGGCGTCGGTCCCAAGCCGCAGAGGTTCTGCGGTCACGTTGGTCAACCCGGCCTACACCTCACAACAAGTACACCCGTGCGGGCACCTCGGTATTCGGCGCGGGAAGAACGTTTACTGTCAGACTGCGGGCTGCCCGCAGCAAGGGATCGTGTATGACACCGAGATCAATGCGGCCCGCAATATCCTGGCGCGGGCCACCGACCCCCAGATCAGCCGCTACACCCCCAAACACGAGGTGAAACGGATCCTGACCAGGCGGGCCGGGACGGTGGAGAATTGCCCCACCACGACACAAGCCCATCACCCACCACGGTGACGGCTGTGAGCGAATCAACTTACCTCCCAAGCACACAACGACGCCCAAGAAGTAAGTAGCAGTGCCATGCTTGCCATCCTGTTCGCCCACGCGGTCGCCACCGCGTTGGCCCCTCTGCTGGTGTACCGGTGGGGGCGGATGGCGTTCTACCCCTTGGCTTTGGTACCGCTGGGCTCGCTGATCTGGGTCGCGCTGACCTGGCCGGGCCCGGGTAGGGCGACCACGGCCAACGTCGAATGGCTGCCCGAGCTGTCGATGAACATCACGCTGCGGTTCGACGGGCTCGCCGCGATCATGAGCGTGCTGGTGCTCGGCATCGGCGCGCTGGTTCTCTTCTACTGCGCCGACTACTTCCACCACCACGACGGGCACACCGAGAATCGACTGCCAAGCTTCGCCGCCGAGCTGGTCGCGTTCTCCGGCGCGATGTTCGGGCTCGTGTGTAGCGACAACATGCTGGTGCTCTACGTGTTCTGGGAGCTGACCACGGTGCTGTCGTTCCTCTTGGTTGGCCACTACGCCGAACGCGCAACCAGCCGCCGGGCCGCCACGCAGGCGCTGTTGATGACGACGTTCGGCGGGCTGGCCATGCTGGTCGGCATCGTCGTGTTGGGCAACATGTCCGGCACCTATTTGTTGTCCGAACTGATTGCGGCGCCGCCGACGGGTGTTGCGGCATCGGTCGGCGTGGTGCTGGTGCTCGTAGGCGCGCTGTCGAAATCGGCCATCGTGCCGATGCATTTCTGGCTGCCGGGCGCGATGGCCGCTCCCACACCGGTCAGCGCGTACCTGCACGCCGCTGCGATGGTCAAGGCAGGGGTCTATCTCGTCGCGCGGATGAGCCCGGGCTTCGCCGACGCGCCACCGTGGCGGCCGACGGTGGTGATCCTCGGCG
>JAVRPG010000051.1:0-2800 GCA_032162325.1 Mycobacterium sp.
GGGTGCTCCGGCTGGTGCTCCTCCGGCTGCCGCGGCCGCTGGCCAGCACACCTGAGCTAAGAACAGCACGGCTGACGGCGACGACCTTGCGAGGTCGTCGCCGTTCGCCGTTTCTGGCGTCCGGTTCTCCCGCGTGTGATTAGCTACCTTGCGGAACGGAGGCGAACTGCAGTCTCCGGGTTGGTGGTCGAGCGACGAGCGAGGTCATTATGAGAAGTCTGTCGATGCTGCTACGGCTACTGTGCGCCGCCGTCTTGACGGTCGGAGGATTCGCCGCGGCCAACGGCAGCTCCGCCCGCGCGGCGGGCTACGAGACGCTGATGGTGCCGTCGGCGTCGATGGGCCGTGACATCCCGGTGGCGTTCCTGGCCGGCGGTCCGCACGCGGTGTATCTGCTGGACGCTTTCAACGCCGCGCCGGATGTCAGCAACTGGGTGACCGCGGGTAACGCGATGAACACGCTGGCCGGCAAGGGCATCTCGGTGGCCGCGCCGGCCGGAGGCGCGTTCAGCATGTACGCCAACTGGGAGCAGGACGGCAGCAAGCAGTGGGAGACGTTCTTGTCCAGCGAGTTGCCGGACTGGCTGGCCGCCAACAAGGGTCTTGCACCCGGCGGCCACGCGGCCGTCGGCGCATCGCAAGGCGGATACGCGGCGATGGCGCTGGCCACCTTCCACCCCGACCGCTTCGGCTACGCCGGCTCATTGTCGGGTTTCCTGTACCCGTCGAACACCACGACCAACGGCGCGATCCTCGCCGGTCTGCAGCAATTCGGCGGCGTCGATGGCAACGGTATGTGGGGAGCCCCGCAGCTGGGCCGGTGGAAGTGGCACGACCCGGACGTACACGCTTCGTTGCTGGCGCAGAACAACTCCCGGATCTGGGTCTGGAGCCCGACCACCATGGGCGGCGATGCTGCCGCGATGATCGGCCAAGCCGGCGAAGCCATGGGCAACGCCCGATTCTTCTACCAGGAGTACCGCAACGTCGGCGGGCACAACGGCCACTTCGACTTCCCGGGCGGCGGCGACAACGGCTGGGGCTCATGGAGCTCCCAGCTGGGCGCGATGTCCGGCGACATCGTCGGAGCGATCCGCTAGATCGTCAGCCGGGTACGGTGCCGCGAACCGGTACCGTAAAGGGGTGCAGCAGCAGTCGCGGTCGCTTCCCCACGCGGTGCCGGTAGCCTGCCCCGCCGCCGACTGTGCAACCGACCGACTCTGCTAGCAGGAGATCATGGCTGTTAAATCCCGGCGGAAGCGTCGCCGCATTCTGGCGTTGATCGCTGCCGCCGCAACGGCGCTCGTCGTGGGGCTGGTCATTTTCGCTGTGGTCTCCGTCCTGCGACAACGGGAAACCCCGCCCAGCGCGGTGCCGCCCAGCATCGTGCCGCCGACCAGCAGTTCGGCCTACCCGCACAAGCCGCGGCCGGCTTCCCAAGACGCCAGTTGCCCCGACGTGCAACTGATCGCGGTGCCCGGTACCTGGGAGTCGTCGCTGCAGGACGATCCGCTCAACCCGGTCCAGTTCCCGAAGGCGTTGTTGCTCAACGTCACCCGGCCGATCAGCGAGCAGTTCAACTCCAGCCGGGTCGAGGAGTACACGGTTCCCTACACCGCTCAGTTCCACAACCCGCTGAGCGGCGACCAGCAGATGTCCTACAACGACAGCCGGGCCGAGGGCACCCGCGCGGCGGTCAAAGCGATGACCGACATGAACAACAAGTGCCCGTTGACCAGCTACGTGCTGGCGGGTTTCTCGCAGGGGGCGGTGATCGCCGGCGACATCGCCAGCGACGTCGGGAACGGCCGCGGACCGGTCGACGACGACCTGGTGCTCGGTGTGACATTGATCGCCGATGGTCGCCGCCAGCAGGGGGTGGGCCAGGATATCGGACCCAATCCGCCTGGCGAGGGTGCCGAGGTCATCTTGCAGGAGGTGCCGGTGCTGGCCGGGCTCGGCTTGACGATGACCGGCGCGCGGCCGGGCGGTTTCGGAGCGCTCAACAGCAAGGCCAACGAGATCTGCGGGACCGGTGACCTGATCTGTGCCGCTCCTCCGGAGGCGTTCAGCCTGCCCAACCTGCCCAGGACGCTGGACATCCTGGCCGGCGGCGCCGGCCAGCCGGTTCACGCGCTGTATGCCACCACTCAGTTCTGGAGTTTGGACGGCCAGCCGGCGACCGAGTGGACGTTGAATTGGGTGCACGATGCGATCCAAAACGCGCCGCATCCGAAACACGGATGATCGGGCCCTTAGACACGGGCCCTTAGACACGGTCCGGCGTCATACAGGTGACGGATGCGACAAGCGGTACCTTCGGATTTGGTTGGCGGCGCACCGCCCACTAACATTAAGAGAAATTTAAGAACAGCTGTGTCGGCCTATCGCGTCGATGCGTTGCGGATCGCCGGGCGTGCTTCTGTAGCATCTGTGAGGTTTACCGTTCGGGATAGCCCTGCGCAGGCAAAACGTGCGATGTCCGACTGGCCGACCCGCATCGGATGTAGCCGTCGGCCAAGCTCGCACAACTGCGGCCGACCGAGAACAGTTCTGACAGGAGAATGGCATGGCGTACCACAACCCGTTCATCGATAAGAACGGGCGGATCAGGTTTCCGGAGAACACCGACCTGGTTCGTCACATCGAGAAGTGGGCAAAGGTGCGCGGAAACCAGCTGGCCTACCGGTTCCTGGACTTCTCCACCGAACGCGATGGTGTCGCGAGGGACATGTCATGGGCCGAGTTCGGTGCCCGTAACCGTGCGGTGGGCGCCCGGCTGCAGCAGGTCACCCAGCCG
>JAVRPG010000052.1:0-9899 GCA_032162325.1 Mycobacterium sp.
TGGTGCCGTGCCACTATTCGGCGCTCCCGCGAATGTTCGCCGAAGGCCGGCTCCCGTGTGACGTCGGCCTGCTGCAGGTGTCGCCGCCCGACGAGAACGGCGGGTGTTCGCTGGGCATCGGTGTCGACTATGTCGCCGACGCGCTGAGGTACACACCGGTGCTCATTGCCGAGATCAACCAGAGGATGCCGGTTACGGTTGGCACGGCACGGATTCCGCTCGAGCGGTTTGCCGCAACCATCACCACCGACCGGCCGCTGCCCGAAGATCCCACTCGCGCACCGGGTGCTACCGAGCAGCGAATTGCCTCGCACATCGCCGAGCTTGTGGACGACGGTGACACAGTGCAGTTGGGAATCGGTTCGTTGGGCGCGGCAGTACTCGACGCGCTGGCTGAACACCAGGATTTGGGTTTTCACACCGGCATGGTCACCGACGGGCTGCTCCGACTGGTCGACAAGGGCGTGGTGACCGGCAGCCGCAAGGAGATCGACCCGGGGCTGATTGTGGCCGGCACCGCGCTGGGTTCGGCTGAGCTGTACAACCGGGTCCGCGAGTTGCCTGCCAGGTTCCTGCCGACGAGTTACACCCATAGCCCGCAGGTACTTTGGCAGCTCCGTTCGCTTGTGTCGGTGAACTTCGCCGTTGAGGTCGACCTGAGCGGGCAGGTGGGCGCCGAGGTCAGCCGCGGCGTGTACGTCGGCGCTGTCGGCGGACAGGTCGACTTCGCAAGGGCTGCCGCCCTCACCGGTAAGCGATCAATCATCGCGCTGCGGGCGACCTCGCGCGGCGCCTCGACGATCAAGACCGCGCTCGAGAGCGGGGTCGTCACCACCGCACGCTCCGACGTCGATGCCGTCGTCACCGAATACGGGGTCGCACACCTGCGCGGCTGCAGCCTCGGTGAGCGGGCCAGACGCATGGCCGCGATCGCCGCCCCGCAGTTTCGAGACCAGCTCGACCAGGAAAGGACCCGCCTGTGAACCTGCCAAACCAAGTCGAGATACGCGAAGTCGGTCCGCGCGACGGATTTCAAAACGAACCCGAAACCATCGCCACCGCTGACAAGATCCGATTGATCAACCAACTCGCCCGTACCGGCCTGAGGCGGATCGAGGTGGCCAGCTTCGTGCGGCCCGATGTCATACCACAGCTGTCCGACGGCGTCGAGGTGCTGAACGGCATCGACGTGCCCGACGACGTGGCGCTGATGGTGCTGGTGCCCAACAGCAAGGGACTCGATAACGCGCTCAAGGTGCGCGAGACCTTCTCCGAGGTCGCGATCTTCGTCAGCGCATCGGAGACGCACAACAAGAAGAATGTAAATCGGACCATCGCCGAGTCCATGGCCGACAACGAGATCATCGCCAAGCGCATTGTCGCCGAGGACCTGCGCTGCGCCGCCGTCATCGCCACCTCGTACGGTTGCCCGTTCGAGGGCAAGGTGCCGATGAAGCGGGTGCTCGACATCGCCGAGCAGTTCGCCGCGGCGGGCGCCACCGAGGTCGGGTTCGGTGACACCACCGGCATGGCCAACCCCGCGTATGTCGGCGAGTTCTTCGCCGCCGCCATCGAGCGGTTGCCCGGGGTCGAGGTCACCGCACACTTCCACAACACCCGAGGCCAGGGACTGGCCAACGCGTACGCCGCACTTCGGGTCGGCTGCACCAGCTTCGAGTCCAGTTTCGGCGAGCTCGGCGGCTGCCCGGTGCCCGCTGGTTCTACGGGAAACATCGCCTCGGAGGATCTGATCAGCATGTTCGAGGAGATGGGCGTGTCCACCGGAGTGTCGCTGCCCGCGATCATCGACGCCGCCAGCGCGGCGCAGAGCGTGCTTGGCCGGAAACTGACCAGCCACTCAATCGTCGCGGGCCCGATCGACTGGAAACCGAACCCGGACGCTCCGTCCTGCCGCTAGACCTATAACCAACCCCACTTCGAGGAGATACATCATGAGCAACCGTGTCGCGTTCGTCACCGGCGGAGCCCAGGGAATCGGCCAGGGTATCTCGGAAACGCTGGGCGCCAGCGGATTCCGCGTCGCCGTAGCCGACCTGAACCTGGATGCGGCGGAAGCCACCGCGAAGCGCATCGCCGAGGCCGGTGGCGAGGCAATAGCCGTGCACGTCGATGTGACCGACACCGAATCGGTACGCGGCGCGGTCAAGACCGTCACCGCCGAGCTCGGCGAAATCGAGATCGTGGTGAACAACGCCGGCTGGGACGACTTCATGCCGTTCCTGAAAACCTCAGAGGAATTCTGGGACAAGATCCTTGACATCAACTTCAAGGGCGCATTGCGCGTCATCCACGCCGTCGTGCCCGGCATGGTGGAACGTGGATTCGGACGAGTGATCAACATCGGTTCGGATGCCGGCCGCGTCGGCTCGTCGCTGGAATCGGTCTACTCGGGCGCCAAGGGCGGCATCATCGCGTTCACCAAGACCCTGGCCCGCGAGGTGGCGACCAAAGGGGTCACCGCCAACACCGTCTGCCCCGGCCCCACCGATACGCCGGCGCTGCGCAAGTTCGCCGACAGTTCCGGAGAGGACGCCGACAAGGTGATCGGCGGGATGACCCGCGCGGTACCGATGAAGCGGTTGGCGCAGCCGTCGGACATCGCCGCCGCCGTCGCCTTCTTCGCGTCCGATGCCGCCGAGTACATCACCGGTCAGACGCTGTCGGTCAGCGGTGGCCTCACGATGGCCTGAGCCAATCCCCGTCCACTCAAAGGAGAAACCCGTGGCGCAACAAGAACAACGCCGTTCACCCGTGACATGGAACGGGGACGGCGCCATCCTGGAGGTCGTGCTCGACAGCCCACCGGCCAACGCGCTGGGACGGGAGATCATCGACGGCTTGCACGCCGCGATGGACTACGCCGAGTCGGCGGGCGCCAAGGTCATCGTGGTGACCTCCGCGGTGGAGGGCTTTTTCGCCGCCGGCGCTGACATCAAGCACATGTCGGCGGTCGACGCGGACTCGTTCCGGGAGTACGGCGACGCGCTGCGCGGCGCACTGGAACGCCTCGCGACCCTGCCGATGGTTTCCGTGGCGGCCATCGAGGGGCTCGCCTTGGGGGGCGGTCTCGAGTTGGCGATGGCGTGCACTATGCGGGTCGCCGCGGCGAGGGCTCGGCTTGGTCTGCCCGAGGTCAAACTCGGTCTGATCCCCGGCGCCGGCGGTACCCAACGACTGCCCCGTCTGGTTGGCCGCGGCCGCGCGTTGGACCTCGTGGTTACCGGGCGCCAAGTCGAAGCCGACGAGGCGTACTGGATCGGGCTGGTCGACCGATTCGCCGGACCGGGGGAAACCGCCCGGGCCGCCGCGTGGCAACTGGCCCATGAATTGGCCGCGGCCTCGACACCCGCTCAACTGGCCGCGGTGCGCACCATCGATGCCGCCTACGACCGACCGATCCATGAAGGACTGCGCTACGAGGTCGAACAGGTCCAAGAGCTGTTCGAGCGAGGCGAGGCGGCGGAGGGCCTCCGCGCGTTCATCGACAAGCGCGCTCCCGAATTCATCTAATGAATGCACACACGATGGACTTCACCCCACACGTGGGCGGGCAGGCCAAACGATCGGAGTTCGTTTCATGATTGATCTCGAACGGCGTTATGAGACATTGATTCTCGAGTCGCCCGCGGACGGTGTGGTCCAACTGACACTGAACCGGCCCGATCGGCTCAACGCCATGACGGTGCTGATGTTCGACGAACTGGAATCGATCGCACGAACAGTCGGCGATGACCGCGACGTCCGGGTGATGATTCTGACCGGTGCGGGCAAGGCGTTCTGCGCGGGCTACGACCTCGATGAAGCCGTCGAACTACCGTCCCTTTCGGCGCTGGAGATGCTGGATCGCCAGGAGCGTGCCGCCCGCGCGCTCAGCGCCGTGCGCGCCGTCCCGGTTCCGGTGATCGCCGCGGTCAACGGCCCGGCCGCCGGCGGCGGTATGTCGCTGACGCTGATGGCCGACATCCGACTCGGGTCGCCGACGGCGAAGTTCAACGCCGCGTTCGTCCGGATCGGGCTGTCCGCGGGCGACCTGGGTGCGTCCTGGTTGCTGCCCCGGCTGATCGGCCCGTCGGCCGCCGCCGAGATCGGTTTCACCGGACGCATTGTCGAGGCCGAGGAGGCGGAACGCCTCGGCCTGCTCAACCGAGTCACCGGCCCTGACGACCTGCTCGACCAGTCGCTGGCGATGGCGCGCCAGATCAGTGCCAACTCCCCCGGCGGCATCCGAATATCCAAGCGCGCCCTGCAGGCCAACATGGAAATCGCGTCCTTCGCGGCTGCGCTGGAGCTCGAGAATCGGGGGCAGGCGCTGCTGACGCGCTGTGACGACATGACCGAGGCCCTCGAGGCGTTCAAGGCCAAGCGCGCACCGAACTTCTCCGGGCGGTGAGCATGACCACCGCCGCAACGCGCTGGAATCGGGTGTCACGCCGCCCGCTTGCCGACGTGATGGACGAGCTGCACACCGCGCGAACCCTGACTTTCGACGACCTTGGTTCGGGCATTGTGGTGATGTCGGTGAACCGGCCGGATCGCGCGAACTCACAGACCGTTGAGATGTTCGGTGAGATCGCCTGGGCCACTGCTACATTGCGCAACGCGCCGCTGCGCGCGTTGATCATCACGGGAGCAGGAGGCAAGGCGTTCTGCACCGGCTTCGACCTCGACGAGGTCGAGATAATCGCCAAGCTGTCGGTTCCTGAGTTCACAGACCTGGTCGAGACCGCGGCCGCCGGTTCCACGGGGCTGCGCGCCCTGCCGTACCCCGTGATCGCCGCCGTCAGCGGTCCCGCCGCGGGCGGCGGCCTGTCGCTGGCGCTGGCTGCCGACATCCGGGTCGCCGACCAGACTGCCAGTTTCAGCGCCGGCTTCGTTCGCGTCGGGTTGTCCATCGGTGAACTCGGCACGTCGTGGAACCTGGTGCGGCTGATAGGGCCCGGCCGCGCCGCGGAGATGGCGTTCACCGGGCGCACCGTGCGAGCCCCCGAGGCATCGCGGATCGGGCTGGCCGACCGGCTCACTGAAACCGGCACTGCACTCGACGCGGCGATCGAGCTGGCCGAAACGATCGCCGAGAATTCCGACGACAGCATGCGGTCCACCAAGAATGCGTTCGTCCGCAACCTGGAGATCAACTCTTTCGAGGCCGCGCTCCAGGTGGACAGTCGCGGGCAGGCGCTGGCGGTACAGATCCCCACGACCCGTCGCGCATTGGCGAATCTGCAGAGCGAGGCACCGTGACCACGCGGGGAAAGCTCGACGCCGGGCTCCGCCCCACTGACGATCTGCGGCATCGGCCGGTGGCCGGGGAGCGAACTCGCGACAGCCTGTTCTGGCAGCTGACCATGCCCGATCACGAACTCGGCGTGCAGGTCTACCTCTACCTCACTGGAACCGGGAAGGCTGGCTACAACGTGTGCGTGTGGGGGCCCGATGCGCGGCCGCTGGCGTTGCACCAGCATGGCGGGCGAGTACCCGACCACGCCGACCTGAACGACTTCTCGTTCGACGGGCTTACCCTCAGCCAGCCGAAGTTGCTCAAGTCCTGCCTGATGACCTACGACCGCGACAACCTTCGGATCGAGTTCGCTTTCAACGGCATTCACGACGCCTTCAGCTACCACAGTAATCCCGACGGCCTGCCGTCGTGGTTCGCGGTGAACCGGATCGAGCAGACCGGTCGAGTGCGAGGCGGGCTCGAAGTCGCCGGCCGGCACATCCAGTGGGACCGAATGGGGCATCGCGACCATTCCTGGGGAGTGCGCGACTGGGGGGTACCACAGCATTGGAAGTGGTTCGTCGCATACACCGAATCGGGACGGGCGGTGAATGGATGGATCTGGATCGCCAAGGGCGAGTGGGGCTTCGCCGGGTACGTCGTCCGCGACGGAGCGACCTATCCGATTCGCCACATCGACCAGCACGCCGAATACGGTGAACAGATGCGCCAGCGTCGGCTGCAGGCGACCCTGACCGACATCACCGGCGCCCAAACCGAGCTGGAACTCGACGTGTTCGGGGTAATCGAATTACCGACGCACGACAGATTGCAAACGGTGATCCGCGAGGGCGCCTGCCGAGCCGTGATCGACGGGGAACAGGGCGCCGGGCAGTTCGAAACACATTGGCAGGGAAGCTACCTGGCGTACTTGTCGGGTGAGGGCACATGATGTGGTTCTGGTCTTGTGACCAGCTCGAACAGCTGGGCGCCTTCCTGGCCGAGCGTGGCCTGTGCGGACCGACGGTGACCGCCGGCGCCATCGGTGACGGCCATTCCAACCTGACTTTCTTGGTGTCGGACGGCCGCTCGCGCGTTGTGGTGCGCCGACCGCCGCCGCCGCCGCTGCCTCCGGGTGCCCATGACGTGCTGCGGGAGGCGAGGCTGCTGGCCGCACTCGCCTCGACGGATGTCCCCGCCCCCCGGGTGTTGGCCACCGCGGACGCCGGCGAGCTGCTGGACGTTCCGGTCTTCGTGATGGACTTCGTCGATGGGACTGTAATCACCGAATCGACGCCGGCGCACAGCGACGACGAACGGCTGCGCCGGCGCATCGGCGAATCACTCGTCGACACCCTCGCCGCGTTGCACACCGTCGCGTGGCGTGAGGTGGGGCTCGGCGACTTCGGTAAGCCGGACGGGTTCAACGCCCGGCAGTTGCGGCGGATGCGGTCGCTGGTCGCAGTTGACGGATCCGTGCCCAAGTCATTCGCTCCGCTGGACGACTGGCTGCACGCACATCTGCCGCCGGAATCCGCAACGTCGGTCGTCCACAACGACTTTCGCATCGGCAACATGATCGTCGACATGGAAGCCGGTCGCGTCGCCGCGGTGCTGGACTGGGAGCTCGCCACCATCGGCGACCCGCTCGCCGACCTAGGGTACCTGCTGACGTCGTACCCGCTGGCCGGCGAGCCGCTGGTTCCGACCTCTACGATGGGCACCGCGGTGCTCGAGCCGGGCTATCCGAGCCGGGCCGAGCTGCTCAATCGCTACGCCGACCGCACCGGCGCCGATCTGTCCGCGCTGAATTGGTATGCCGCTCTGGCGATGTACAAACTCGCCGCGCTCTACGAATACAGCCGCAGGCGGTACGAGAACGGGGTCGGAGACCCCTACTACGCCAAACCGGAGTTGGTGACCTCGTTCCTGGCTGCCGGCGAGCGGTTGACCGCCGACGTTTAGCCGCGGTCGCGCAATGGACCGCGCGCGGCAGCGATCACACCGTGCGTTCGGCCTTGGCGGCGGAGGAGGCTGCCTTGCTGCGCTCCCGGGCATCGGCCCAGTCTTGGTCGGTCATCGCGGTGAGGCCGGCGAAGGTGTTCGGCCCGGCCAGCCGCTGGCCACCGTCCATCGCGATGGTCTCACCGGTTAAGTAATCGCATGCATCCGAGAACGCGAAGATGGTCAGATTGGCGAGCTCGTCGATGGTTCCGGAGCGTCCGAGCGGAATCTGGTCCTCCTGGGTGGCCCCCACGGAACTCTTGTCGGTCGGATTGAGCATCTCCCATGCGTACTCGGTCGGAATCGGGCCGGGTGCAAGCGCATTCACCCTGATGCCGTATCGCCCCCACTCCACCGCCAGCGACATCGTCATCGCATGCACCGCCGCTTTGGCCATGGCCGACGGGACCACGAATGCCGACCCACTCCAAACCCACGTGGTGAGGTTCGACAGCACCGCGCCGGGCAGACCGGCGGCGATCCAGCGCTTGCCCACGGCAACCGTGGTGTTGAAGGATCCGGTCATCACGGTCGACGTCACCGCTTCGAAGGCCCGCTGGCTGAGGCTGGCGGTCGGTGCGATGAAGTTCGCGGCGGCGTTGTTGAGCAAACCGGTGAGCGGCCCGTGCCGCTGCCAGATCTCCGCCACGGCAGCATCGACGGCCGACGAATCCCGTACATCAATGGCCTGATAGTGCACCGCACCGACCCGGCCGCCGGAAGCCTCTTCGGCAGCCTCGGCCAGCACCGCTTCGCGCCGTCCCCACAGGTGCACTTCGGCCCCACACTTGACCAGCCGGGCGGCCACTCCACGGCCGAGACCGGTTCCGCCCCCGGTGATCAGGATCCGCTTATCCGACAACAGATCGGGTGCGAAGATGTCGCGCTTCGTTGCGCTCATGGCCAAATTCCCTCTCGTCGAGCTACAGACCGAAACTCTTGCCGATGATCTCTCGCTGAATCCCGTTGGCGCCGCCGTAGATCGGAGGTGCTAACGCCTTGCGCACCTGCATCTCCATGCCGAACTCGACGGTGTAACCGGCACCGCCCATCAGCTGCATACCCTCCAGTGCTACCGATTTGGCCACCTCGGTGCACTTGAGCTTGGCCATCGAGCCTTCCCTGGCCAATTGGTCCTCCAGGCCAGCATCGATCTGCTCCGCGACGTGATAGACGAAGGCGCGGCAGTGTTCAATCTCGGTCGCGAGATCGGCAATGCTGTGCCGTATCGCCTGGAAGGTGCCGATGGGCTTGCCGAACTGTTCGCGGGTGCGCACATAAGCGACGGTGTCTTCCAGCGAGCGGCGCGCGGCACCGAGCGACATAGCGGCGATGATTAGCCGTTCGACGTTGAGCCCCCGCATCAATCGGTGCCAGGCGTCGCCGATCCCGCCGACAACATTCGCCACCGGGACGGACACATCGGTGAAGAACACGTCGTTGACGGTATGGCCGTCCATCGTCTGGATCGGCCGGATGTCGAGTCCTGGCGAGTCGGTCGGCAGATAAAGCAGCGTCAGCCCGTGGTGCTTGCCGGCGTCGGAGTCGGTGCGGGTCAGCACCAGGAGGTGGTCGGCGAGGTGTGCCGCGGTGATCCAGGTCTTCTGACCGTTGACGACGAAGCGGTCGCCGTCGCGCACGGCCTTGGTAGATACGCCGCTCAAGTCCGATCCCGCACCTGGCTCGGAAAGAGCGATCGCCTCGAAGTGTCCGCTGCACAGGTTCCCGAGTATTTCCTTCTTCTGCTGCTCGTCGCCATGGCGCAGGTAGGTCTGCGCGGCAGTCAACCCCGTGCCATACGCGTGGATCGGCGCCAAGCCACGCGCGGTCTCCTCCAAGAAGATGCACTCCTCGACCATCCCCGCGCCGCCACCGCCGTACTCGGCAGGTAGCGATACCCCGAGCCAGCCAAGATCCGCGAACATTCTCAGTATCTCCGGACTGTTTGACAGCCGTCCGCCGTCAGTGAGCGCTTCGCGCTGTTGTGCCGTTGCGCAGTACTTCTCACAGAACTGCTCGATGGCGCTGGCGAACTCCTGCTGCTGGGTGGTGAACATTTCGGAGCTCCTTGGCTAGTTCGGCCTGACCATATTAATGGTTGACGTTTACACAATGGTAGCGCATTCTTAGTGGTGTGACTCACACCGAGGCCGAGGTGGTCGATCGGGCCCGCGAGGTGGTCGATCGGACTCGACAGGTTCTCGACGGACGCGAGACTCTTCCTGCCCTCGGCGACGACGACCTCGACGCCGCTGATGAGGCGTTGTCCGTGGCCCGTCGCGCCCTCGTCGAGCACCTCCAGCGCTCTTTGCTCTCGCCATGCGAGGGATGCCACGGTGAGGTCGCCGCCTTGCTGCTGCGGTCGGAACTGGCGCAAGTGTCGCTGAAGGACGCCATCCTGGCCCGGCAGAGCGAGATGGTGCTCGGCGCGCAGGAAGCCCTCGGCGGGTTGCGTGGCGTCGCGACGGCCGCTTCCCTCGCCGAGCGTGCACCAGTCGCGGCTTCTCGGATCGGATTCAGCCGGGTCCTGTTTTCCCGGATCCGCGATGGCACCTGGTTCCCGTGCTCGGCATGTGCCGGCGAGGACAAGGAGTTCGCCCAGACCATGGTCCGGGTCGGAATGGACAATCCACGGCGTTTGAATGGCCCGCTGCTG